>DASWQX010000557.1:0-3963 GCA_036403495.1 Thermoanaerobaculia bacterium | reverse complement strand
GGCTTGGACTTTGCGCAGCCGCCCCTATCAATTTCGACGCACCGCGATTTCGGAAGCACTCAGCACCGTGCTCGAGACCAGCCTGTTCGAGATCCAAGATCGAGAACTTATCCAACAGGCCATTTCAGAATACCGACGAGGGCGAGCGGACTTCTCGGATTACCTGATCGGTCGCGAAAATCTCAGGGCTGGATGCAGCGACACCATCACTTTTGACGGCGAGTTGGCAAAGGTGGACCGTTTCTCTCTGCTCTCCACCTCCTGAAAGGAACCAATGAAGAAAACCCTCCTCGCCGTCCTCGCCCTGTCGCTCCTCTGCCTGGGGCCGGCCCGTGCTCAGCAGACCGCCCCGGCCGAGGATGCGGCCGCCAAGCGGCAGGACATCCGCAAGCTCCTGGAGGTCACCGGTTCGGCCAAGCTCGGGCAGCAGGTTCTCGCCCAGATGCTGGACTCCTTCAAGTCGACGAATTCCAAGGTGCCCGAGGAATTCTGGGATCAGATCCTCAAGGAGTTCGACTCCGGCTCGCTGATCGACCTCGTCGTGCCGATCTACGAGAAGCACCTCACCCATGAGGACATCAAGGGCATGCTCGCGTTCTATGAGAGCCCTCTCGGACGCAAGCTGATCGAGGTGACCCCGGCGATCACCCAGGAGAGCATGACCGCCGGCCAGCAATGGGGCCTGGAGATCGCGAAGCGGATCCAGAAGCGGCTGGAGGACCGGCCGAAGGAGTCCAAGGGGAGGTAGGAGCCCAGGGAAGCCGTCCCGGCCGGCATCCTGAACGCCTACACGTGATTGAGCAGCATCAGTTCGTGGGGATGAGGCTCCAGGTAGGCCTGGTCCCTCAGATAGGCGACCTCCTGCCTCCGGACGTGGTGCCGGATCAGGGTCAGGGGGACGATCAGCGGGATCAGATCCAGCCGGTAGCGCTCGATCGTCTCTGCCAGCTCGGCGCGGTCGGCGGCGTCGAGGGAGTCCGAGACGAAGCCCGCCAGATGATGCAGGACGTTCGTATGGCCGCGGCGGGTGGGAGGGCGGCGGAGGATCTCCGTCAGCCCTGTGCGATAGGCGACGGCGAGATCGCCGGCCGGCTCCTCTTTCCTCGACTCCCCCAGCAGTCGGCCCAACCGGCGCATACCCGCCTGGTTGCGCGCCAGGAGCAGGAACTTGTGGCGCTCGTGGAAGCGCATCAGACCGGCGCGCGTCCACCCGGCCCGGTCCCCTTCCCGCCAGCGCTGGTGGACGAACACCCGGGCGATGAAATTCTCGCGTAGCTGTGGATCGTTCAGCCGCCCCTCCTCCTCGACCGGGAGGTCCGGCAGGCGCGCCGTCAGCGCCTCGGCGAAAAGGCCCCGGCCGTCCTTCGACGGAGCGCCCGCGCCGGCGTAGACCTTGACCCGCTCCATGCCGCAACTCGGCGAGTCCTTCTTGAGCACGTAGCCGTCGAGGTCCATCGCCGCGAGCTCGGAGACCCGCCGAATCGACCACTCGCGCATTGCCTCGGTTGAATCTTCGCCCGTGCTGGGCATGACCAGCCGGGTCTCGCCGTTCCGCCGCTCCAGCCGGATCGGCGGCCGGGGCGTGCCCATCCCGACCTCCACCTCGGGACAGACCGCCACCCACTCGACGTAGTGGCCGAAGGTGTCCGTCAGGAACGCGTCCCGCTTGTGGCCGCCGTTGTAGCGCACCTCCTGGCCGAGCAGGCAGGCGGAGACGCCGATGCGGAGCTTGGGGGGAGCGGGGGGCATCCGCTATCTATAGCGCATTCAGAGCCGATACAATCCTCAGGTCCGGCCATCGGCTTTGCGGAGAACCATGCAACCGATCATCGCGAGTCACCAGGGAGAGCTGCTCGGGCTTTGCAAGCGCTTCGGCGTCCGTAGGCTGGAAGTTTTCGGCTCGGCGGCCGGCGAGCGGTTCGACCCCGCCCGGAGCGATCTCGACTTCCTCGTCGAGCTCGGTCCCGCCTCTCCAGTCGAGATGGCGGACCGCTATTTCGGTCTGCTCGAAGCTCTAGAGATACTGTTCGCCCGCCCGGTGGATCTGGTGATGACCGCCGCGATCAAAAATCCCTATTTCCTCCAAGGGATCGAGCCTTCGAGAATCCTCCTCTATGCGGCGTAGGCCCCGCCCGGGCATCAATGCCCGGGCTACGCTCAACCAAAAAGCCGGGTGAACCCGGCTCTCTCTCAAGATCTCTCCCTGGAGCCGGCTTCAGCCGGCTTCGCGTTTCAACTGTAGCCCGGGGCATTGATGCCCGGGCGGCTGCTACCATACCCCCATGCCCCCCCTCCACCACCCCCTGCTCATGATCCCCGGGCCGGTGGAGCTTTCGCCGGCCGTGCTCGCCGCGGCGTCCTGGCCGCCTCCCAGCCACACGTCGCCGCGCCTGATCGAGGCGTTCGGGCGGTCGATCGAGCGGATGGGCGAGGTCTGGCGCGCGGATGCGGCGAGCCAGCCGTTCATCCTCGCCGGCAGCGGCACGCTCGCCATGGAGGTCGCGGCGGCCAACCTCGTCGAGCCGGGGGACCGCGCGCTGGTGGTCGTCACCGGCTACTTCTCGGAGCGGATGACCGAGATCCTCCGCCGCTACGGCGCCGAGGTGACCGAGGTGGCGGCCGCCGTGGGCGAGGCGCCCTCGCCGGAGGAGATCCGGGAGGCCCTAGCGCGAAGCGGCCCGTTCAAGGCCCTCTTCGCCACCCACGTGGACACCTCGACCGGCGTGCGGGTCGACCCCGAGCCCCTCTGCCGGCTGGCCCGCGAGGCGGGCGCCCTCGCCGTGTTCGACGGTGTCTGCGCCACCGCCGCCGAGCGCTTCGAGATGGCCGCCTGGGGGGCGGACCTCTACTTCACCGGCTCCCAGAAGGCGATCGGCCTCCCCCCCGGCTTGGCGCTGATGGTGGCGGGCGAGCGCGCCCTCGCCGCCCGCGCGGCCCGCAAGGCCTCCCCTCCGCCGCTCTTCCTCGACTGGGTCTCGTGGCTCCCGGTCCATCGCGCCTACGAGGAGCGAAGCCCAAGCTACTTCGCCACCCCGGCCACCTCGCTGGTGATGGCGCTGGACGCCGGCCTCGGCGAGATCCTGGAGGCCGGCGTCGCCGCCCGCGTCGAAGCACACGCCCGCGCCGCGTCCGCCCTGCGCGCCGCCTGGAGCCAGCTCGGCCTGCGCTCCGTCTCCGGCGAGACGGTGACGGCCAACACCCTGAGCGCCCTCTTCTTCCCCGCCGGCGTCGACGCCTCCCTGCTGCCGAGGATCACCGCCCGCGGGGTCGTCGTGGCCGGCGGCCTCCACCCGGCGGTGAAGGCGAATTCCTTCCGCGTCGGCCACATGGGCTACACGGTGACCCGGCCAGACTACCTCCGCCGCGCCGTCGAGGCCATCGCCGGCGCGCTCCAGGAGAGCGGGGCCGCAGTCGATCCCACGGCGGCCCTAGCGGCGCTGGAGAGCGGCCTAGCGGTTCCGGCCTGACCGGACTGCGTCTGGCGAAGGTCGGCGGTCGGAAGAAAATGCCCGGCAAGCCTCTCGCCGGCCCCGGCGGATCAACTTTAAATCCCGGCGAGCGCCTCGCCGGGGCCGGCGGACGAGAAAAAAAGGCCGGCAGGCCTCTCGCCGGGGCCGGCGGACCGACTTTTAATCCCGGCAAGCTCCTCGCCGGGACCGGCGAATGAAGTTGTAAAGCCGGCGAGCCTCTTGCCGGGACCGGCGGGTCGATTTTTAACCCCGGCGAGCTCTCCGCAGGCCTTTTCGGAATGCTCGCCGGGCCTGAGGGCTCCATCTAACCTCGTCCCTAGCCAAGGAAGCCTCCGGCGAAGGCGGTAGAGACGACCCAGGTCATAAACGACACCCTGTGCAGGCCACGGGGACCGCGGGTCGTCTCCTCGAAGGGCATGCCGCTCCGCCTGCCACTCCGGTGAGAAGGCCACCCCGTTGTGTTGTGCTCTGCGAAAGAGGCAACCGGCGGAGG
>DASWQX010000556.1:0-3963 GCA_036403495.1 Thermoanaerobaculia bacterium | reverse complement strand
CCTCTCCCACCGCACTCCCATCCGCCGGGAGAGGGGGGGCGTGACGGGGAAGACGTTGGCTCGTAGGGCGCGCTGTGCGCGCTTTCAACATTGCCGGTGCGCAAAGCGCACCCTACAAGCTCCAAGGCTGCAACCGGGCCCCCCCTCTCCCGGTCGGGCGGGAGTGCGGTGGGAGAGGGGCCGGGGGTGAGGCTTCGGGGTGGGGGCCTTCCGGAGTCCGGAGCATCTCTATAGTAGCCTACCGCTCCCATGCCCACCTCCCCCTTCCGCACCGAGCTCGCCGCCGCCGCCCGCCTCGCGACGCCGGTGGTGGCGTCGCAGATCGGCATCATGTTGATGGGCGTGGTGGACACCATGATGCTCGGCCACCTCTCGGCCAACGCCCTGGCCGCCGGGGGGCTGGGCCACATCGTCACCACCACCTTCATGCTGTTCGGCTACGGTCTGCTCTCGGCGCTCGATCCGCTGATCGCCCAGGCCCACGGCGCGGAGGACACCGCCGCCATCGCCGGCGACCTCCAGCGCGGCCTGGTGCTGGCGGTGGTGGCGACCCTGCCGCTGGTTTTCCTGCTGCTCGACATCCAGCCCTTCCTGCGCGCCATCGGCCAGACGGCCGTGGTGAGCCTGGCGACGGCGGACTACACCCGCGGCATCCTCTGGGGAATCCTCCCCTACTTCCTCTTCATCGTCCTGCGCCAGACGCTGCAGGCGATGAGCGTCGTCCGCCAGGCGGCGGCGGCGATCGTGCTCGGCAACGTCGTGAACCTGCTGTTCAACTGGATACTGATCTTCGGCCACCTGGGGATGCCGGCGCTCGGGGTCCAGGGGTCGGCCCTGTCGACCTCGCTGGCCCGCTGGGCGATGTTCCTCTACCTGCTGGCCGCCGGCCGCCGCACGCTGTCCCAGTACTGGCCGGGGTGGCGGACCTTCGCGGCGGAGGTGAGGGCGCTGCGCAAATATCTCCTGATGCTCCGCATCGGCCTGCCGATCGCCGTCCACAACACCCTCGAGCTGGGGATCTTCGCGCTCGCGGCCCTGCTGATCGGCCGCATCGGCGTCGACGACCTCGGCGGCCACCAGATCGCCATCAACCTCGCCAGCCTGTCGTTCATGGTGCCGCTGGGCATCTCCGGCGCCGCCTCGACCCGCGTGGGCAATGCCATCGGCCGCGGCGACCTGCCTGCGGCGCGGCGGTCGGCGGCGGCCTGCCTCCTGCTCGGCGGCGGCGCCATGCTGGGCTTCGCCCTCCTGTTCGCGGCGTTCCCCGAGCCGCTCGGCCGCCTCTATACGCGGGACCCGGGGGTGCTCGCCGTGGTGGTGGCCCTGCTCCCCATCGCCGCCATGTTCCAGGTCTTCGACGGCCTTCAGGTGGTGAGCGCCGGCGTGCTCCGCGGCGCCGCGGACACTACCTTCCCCGCCGCCATGGCCCTGCTCGGCTACTGGGCGCTCGCCCTGCCGGTGGGCTGGTATCTCGCCTTCCGCGCCGGCCTCGGCGCCCGCGGCCTCTGGTGGGGGTTCGTGGTGGGCCTGACGGCCGTGGCGATCCTGCTCCTCCTGCGCATCGCCTCCCGCTTCCGCGCTCCCGTCGACCGCGTCGGCACCGCGGCGAGCGCCTGAAAAGAAAGGGCAAGCCTCCCATGGCCTTCAAAGACCACTTCTCCGGCCACGCGGCCGTCTACGCCTCCTTCCGCCCGGCCTACCCCGCGGCCCTGTTCGATTTCGTGACCTCCCTCACCCCCGGACGCGCGCTGGCCTGGGATTGCGCCACCGGCAACGGCCAGGCCGCCGTGGACCTCGCCGAATCCTTCGCGCACGTGATCGCGACCGACGCCTCCGCCGCGCAGCTCGAACACGCCCCGGCCCAGCCCAGGATCGAATACCGGCAGGCGCCCGCCGAAGACTCCGGGATCGCGAGCGGCACGGTCGACCTGATCACCGTCGCCACGGCGCTCCACTGGTTCGACTTCGACCGCTTCTATGCCGAGGTCCGCCGCGTGCTCGGCCCCGGCGGCGCCCTCGCCGCCTGGGCCTACAACCTGGCCCGCGTCAATCCAGAAGTCGACGCCCTGATCGACCACTTGGCGAAGGACGTCGTAGGCGCCTACTGGCCACCCGAGCGCAAGTGGGTGGACGACGACTATCGCGACATCCCGTTCCCCTTCGAGGAGATCGCGGCGCCGCCGCTCTGGATCGAGGAGCGCTGGGATCTCCAGCGGCTGCTCGACTATTTCCAGACCTGGTCCTCCACCAACCGCTACCGCGCCCAGACCGGCCTCGACCCGGTGGAAGCGGCGCGGCCGGACTTCGAGCGAGCCTGGGGAGATCCCGCCGAGGTGAGGGAGGTCCGCTGGCCGGTGATGATGCGGGCCGGAATGCTATAGATTCCGCTCTATAAATGGTCACGGCACTGATCAGCAGGAAGGGGGGCGTCGGCAAGACGACCACCGCCGTCAACCTTTCCGCGGCCCTCGCCGCGCAAGGGTTGAAGGTGCTGCTGGTCGACCTCGACAGCCAGGCCTCGGCGTCGCTCTCCCTGGGAGTCGACCGCGCCGCGCTCGCCCCCTCCTCCGCCGACGTGCTGCTCGGCGGCCTGCCGGCGGCCCAGGCGGTGCGCGAGACCTCGGTCCCCGGCCTCCACCTGATCACCGCCTCGGTGGACCTCATCCGTGCCGAGGCCGAGCTCGGGGTGCTCCGCGCCAAGGAGAAACGGCTCAAGGCGGTGCTGGCGTCGATCGTCCCCGCCTACGATTTCATCTTTCTCGACTGCCCCTCGTCGCTCTCCCTGCTGCCGATCAACGCCGTGGTGGCGGCGGACACCTTTCTGATCCCCGTGATGCCGCAATTCCTGGCGGTGACCGGAGTGAAGAACCTGATCGCCGCGGCCGAACGGGCAGGCTGGGACCACGGCTCGCGCGTCCGCCCGCTGGGACTCCTCCTCACCGTGGTCGACTACCGCACCAAGAGCACCCGCCGCACCGTCGACGAGCTCCGCGCCGAGCACGGAAGCCTGGTCTTCGCCATCGAGATCCGCATCAACACCCGCCTCGCCGAAGCCCCCGCCGCCGGCCAGACCATCTTCCAGTACGACCCCCACGCCAAAGGGGCGGAGGCGTACAAGCTGCTCGCGGGAGAGTTCCTGCTGCGGGCGCGGGGGTAGGAGGCGCTTTGCCCCGAAGGGGCAACGGCCTGTAGCCCGGGGCGCGAGCAGCGGGGATAGCGATTTCAAGAGATCCGAGAGCCCTGAAAGGGCGACGGGAGGCTCGCCGGCCCCGGCGGGTCTCCTGAAATTCCCGGCGAGTGGCTCGCCGGCTTTACAACTTCGCTCGCCGGCCCCGGCGAGAGGCCCGCCGGGCATTTCAGCTCGTCCGCCGGCCCCGACGAGAGGCTCGCCGGGATTAAAAGTCGATCCGCCGGTCCCGGCGAGGACCTTGCCGGGATTAAATATTTTTCCGCCGGCCCCGGCGAACGTCCCGCCGGGTATTTCGGCTCGTCCGCCGGGCATTCCCAAGTGTTCCCGAACCTCTAACCTCTGGATCAGAGGGAGGGGGACAGCCCGGAGGGCGGGCGTTGCCCAGCCTGATAATCCTCTAGAAGGCTCCTCCCTTCTGGCGAGCCACGATAGGCTCGCCGGGAGACCAATCCCTGAAAGGAGGAGCAGATGGGACTGTACTGCGGAGTTGACTTGCACTCAACCAACAGCTATGTCGCCGTCCTGGATGAGCAGCTACGACCGGTTCTCAGCCGCCGGGTAGCCAACCGGCTGGACGCAGTCTTGGGGGCTTTGGAGCCCCTACGAGAGCAGGTCCAGGGGATCGCCGTAGAGTCTACCTTCAACTGGTACTGGTTGGTGGATGGCCTACTTGAGGCCGGCTATCGAGTCCAGTTGGTCAACACGTCTGCCGTTCGGCAGTACGAGGGCCTGAAATACGTCGACGACCGTCATGACGCACGATGGCTGGCCCG
>DASWQX010000555.1:0-1506 GCA_036403495.1 Thermoanaerobaculia bacterium | reverse complement strand
AAGCCCGACGCGCTGCAGGCCGAGGCTGCGATCTTCCCGACCGGCAAGGCGGCGATGTACATCGAGTCCTCGCCGCTCGGCCTCCCCGGCAAGGGGTTCCAGGGGGGCGCCTACTACACCGCCCCCAACCCGCCGTTCGGAGCGATCTTCACCTACTACCTGAAGGACGATCTGAAGAGCCGCAAGAAGCTGCGCCAGGAGCTGGAGACGAAGACCGTGAAAGAGGGGGGATCGGTGATCTACCCCAACTGGCAGACGCTGACCGAGGAGGCGCGGGAAGCCGAGCCCTCGATGCTCCTCATCGTCAGGGACGAGGAGGGGAACGTGGTGCGCCGGGTGCCCGCGCCGGCCAAGGCGGGCTTCCACCGCGTCGCCTGGGACCTCCGCTTCCCGGCCTCGAACCCGGTGCAGCTCGAAGGCGGGCGCCGGCGCCGCGGCGGCGACGACGAGGGGGGCGGCGGGCCCCAGGGTCCGCTGGCCGCTCCGGGCAAGTACACGGTGACGCTGGCCAAGGAGGTGGACGGCGTGGTGACCCCCGTGGGCACCGCCCAGACCTTCGAAGCCGCGCCGCTCGGCATGGCCACCCTCCCGGCGCAGGACCAGGCCGCCCAACTCGCCTTCCAGCGCAAGACCGCCCGCCTGCAGCGGGCCGTGCTCGGAGCCGTGCAGTCGGTCGACGAGGCGCAGACCCGCCTCAAGGCGATCCAGAAGGCGATCCTCGACACTCCGAAGGCCGACCTCAAGCTGATCCAGCAGGCGCGGGCCCTCGACCTCCGCCTCCAGGATATCGCCGTCAAGCTCACCGGCGACCCGGTGATCGCCGCCCACAACGAGCCCACGCCGCCGGCCATCGTCGACCGCGTGCAGGGAGTCGTCAGCGCCAACTGGGGGACCACGATGCCGGCCACCCGGACCTTCGAGGAGGACTACAACATCGCCGCCGCCGAGTTCGCCCCCGTCCTGGCCGACCTCCGCCAGGCCATCGGCGTCGACCTCAAGAACCTCGAAGACCAGCTCGAAACCCTCGGCGCCCCCTGGACGCCGGGAAGGTTGCCGAGCTGGCAGCCGGAGTAGGGGTCACTCCCCGTCCGGGCGTGAAAAAGGGGCGGCTCCGGCCGCCCCTTTTTGTTTCCGGAGCACGGCCATCTGGTCGAAACCGGCTCCGAACGAAGATTGACAACTGCCGAGGTTTGGCACCACGCTAGCTCTCATGGGACAGGAAGTCAGGCAGGAAGAGCTGTCGGCCACGGCATCGCTGAAGCGCCAGCGCAGCGAGCTGCCTATTGCACAAGAAGAGACGGGGCGGACGTTGCCAGACCTAACCAACGCGGAGATCCACCGCATCTTGGAAGAAGAGGTCGCCGCTGGCCGGCCCAGCGGGCCTGAAGAGGGTGTCGAGCAGGCATGGACCGAGGAGGCCCATCATCGCTTCGAGGAGATCCGGCGCGATGACGTGGAAACGCAGGCCTCGGACGACGTCTTCCGAGAGGCCCGAGCCCGCCTCCG
>DASWQX010000554.1:0-6512 GCA_036403495.1 Thermoanaerobaculia bacterium | reverse complement strand
CGGAGATGGATCGCGTTGACGAGCTGCTCGCGCTGGTAGGGCTCCAGGGGGGCGGCCCGCTGGATGGCGTCCTCGGCCTGCGCCGCCTGGTCCTCCGTGAGGTGGCTGAGCAGGCGCGGCACCGTGCCGCCCGACTCGGCGAGGGCCAGCAGGCGGACCCGGTAGGTGGCGAACTCGTCGCGCGAGAGGGCGGTGAGGATCTGCTGGAGCATGCGCAGGGCGTTGCGGGAGCGCATCGCCTCGTCCACCGCCGCCCGCTCGGCCAGCCAGACGAAGGCCGGCGGGTTCCGGTGCGGCTGGGCCAGCAGGCCGTCGAGCAGGCGGTCGAGCTCGCGGGGAGCCCCCTGGGCCAGGCCGTCGGCCAGGACCTCCAGAGCGCGCGGATCGGTCTCCTTGGAGAGCGCGTCGCGGAACAGGTTGGGCCAGTCGTCCCGCCGCTCGCGCGCCATCACGTAGGCGCGTTCGCGCAAGAGCCGCTCCTCGATCCCGGCGAAGACGCGGGCGGGGTTGTCGGCGTGGTCGTCGAGCAGGGAGTCGGGCGACCAGTCGACGCCCTCCGGAGCGCCGCCGGTCCGTTCGAGGGCGAACCAGATCTCGAAGGCGAGGCCGGGATCGCTGTCGGCGACCTCCTCGCCGACCTTCGCGAGGTTGGCGGCCATCTTGTCGCGCAGCCCCTCATCGCGGGCCCCCTCGCGGCGCAGCCGCTCGATCTTCTTGCGCGGGTCGGCGCGCTCGAAGGCCTTCCAGACCGAGTCGAGGGCATGGCCGCTGCTCTCGGCCCAGTGGTAGGTCTGGCGGGCGCCGCTGCCGCTCGCCACCACCTGCCCGTGCTTGCGGGCGGCGGACCACCAGGCGGTCCACTGCGACTCCGAGACCAGCCCGGCGAGGATGTCGCGGATCTCGCCGGCGGTGAGCGGCTTGTCGTAGCTCTGGAGGACGGTGCGCAGCAGCTCCGGTGGCGTCAGCGCCTTGAGCACGGCCGGGGCTTCCAGCTTGCGCCGCAGCACGTGATCGGTGGCGAGCGGCCGCAGGAGCTTGGGGGCGGCCTTGAAGCCGACCGTCAGGCCGCGGATGCGCTCGAAGTCGACCTTGAAGCTCTCCAGGCCGAGGTTCGCCTCGACCACCCGGCCGACCCCCTTGCCCTCCATCGCCACCACGGTGCCGACGTCGAAGGCGAGCAGCCCCTCCAGGCGGTCGACCTTCTCCCAGGTCTTGGGGATGTCGGTGGGCGCGCGGTGCAGGCCCACGGCCTCGTAGAGCGCCTTGTAGGTCGAGCGGTCGCCGTAGAGCTTGCCGAGGGTGGAGGAGAGGATGGGGTGGAGCTTGTCGGAAGGGACGAACAGTGTGCCGGCGCGCTTGAGGAGCTGCAGGCGCAGGGCCCAGTGTCCGCCCTCTCGAAGATGGTCGTCCAGCAATTCGAGGAGCGAGCGAGCCCGCGCCTCCTCGCCGGTGCCGACCAGGGCCCGCGCCACGCCCACGTAGTATTCGAGATCGGAGGGGTCCTTCTCGATCTTCGTCAGCCAGTCGCCTTCGATCGAGTCGAAATCGCCTTTGGAAAGTTGGTGCTGTGTCGACCTTGTAATTGTCATAGGGAGCTTGCACGATATCAGATTCTGTAAGCTGAAGGCATGTCCGATCCTCCGGAGCTGCCGCCTTTCGAGCCGGAGCTCCACCTCCTGCTGCGCGCGGCGGCCGCCGAGGAGCTGGTCGCCCTGCTGCGCGCCCACGCTCCTGAGCTGGCACCGCCGGCCGTGCGCCAGGCGCTGCGCAACCCTTACTGCACGGCCGAGGCGATCGAGCTGCTGGCCGGCGAGGAGCGGCTGCTCTCCTTCTACGAGGTGCGCCGCGACTTCGCGCTCCATCCGCTGACGCCGGACACGCTCGCCTCCCGCTTCGTGCCGACCCTCTACTGGCGCGACCTGATGGCGCTGGCGCTCGACCTCCGCCTGCGTCCGGCGCTGCGGCGGGCGGCCGAGATCCATCTCGGCGCCCGCCTCCCCGGGATGGCGGTGGGGGAGAAGATCTCGCTCGCCCGCCGCGCCGGCGGCGCCGTGCTCGCCCAACTCCGCCACGATCCCAGCCTGCGGGTGATCGCGGCGCTGCTCGACAATCCGCGGCTGACCGAGGGGGTGCTGGCGCCGGTGCTGAGCAGCGCAAGGACGCCGCCGGCCATCCTCGAGCTGATCGCCGGCGACCGCCGGTGGGGAGTGCGCTACCCTCTGCGCCTGGCGCTGGTGCGAAACCCGGCCACGCCGCTGCAACTCGCCTGGCGGTTGCTCGAATCGTTGCGCCCTTCGGACCTGCGGCCGGTGGCCGCCGACCCCCGCCTGCCGGAGCCGGTGCGGCGGCGGGCGCGGGTCTTGCTGGAAGGGACTGGCGGCGGTAGACAGGGCGGTAAGCCGGGCGGCAAGCCGGACAAGAAGGCGTGAATTTTCGCGTCAGGACGGCAGGATTTGACCCCGAGGCGGAGCGCCGCGTAAAGTTAGGAGTCGCGTGCCAAAAAACGTGTCCAGAGAGAGAGTTCCGCCGCGCAAGAGCGATGACCCCAGCCCGACGGCCGAGCCGGCCGCTGCCGGGGGAGCCGCGGCCGGAGGCAAGCGACCGAACCGTCAGCCTCCCTGGGAGAAGGATGCGGTGCCTACCGAGAGCGGAACTTTCGGCGACTGGCTGCGGCGCCAGCGCGAAGTGCGGGAGATCAGCCTGCGCGATATCGCCGAGCGCACCAAGATCAGCTTCCGCTACCTGGAGGCGATGGAGGCGGACCGCTTCGACCTCCTCCCCGCCCCGGTCTTCGCCAAGGGCTTCCTGCGCGAGTACGCCCGCTACGTGGGGCTGTCGCCGGACGACGTGGTCAACCACTACCTCTCCGAGCACCATCCGGAGGAGCTGGCCGCCGATCCCAAGGACGACACCAAGGTCCGCCCGCGGACCAAGCCGCTGGAGAGCGGTCCGCCGCCGATGCGCCGCAACTGGAGCGGCGGCCTGCTGCTCGGCGTCGCCGGTCTGGTCCTGCTCGTCCTGGTGGGCCTCGCCGCCTGGTTCGCCGACCGCCGCCACGAAGACCGCCGCGACAACCGCCAGGCGCCGCCGATGACCGCCCCGGCGCCGGCCCCGGCCGCCGCCCAGCCCGCCGTCCCCGCCCGGCCGTCGCCGCCGCCGCCGAGCGCTCCGATCCAGGTCTCGCTCGACTTCTCGAAGGATTGCTGGGTGGAGGCGGTGATCGACGGCGGCAAGCACCGCTTCTCCGAGCTGCGGGTACAGGGGGAGTCGCTGCCGCTCGAAGCGGAGAAGAGCATCGTGCTGACGCTCGGCAATGCCGGCGCCGTCGACATCCAGGTGAACGGCTATCCCCTGCCGCTGAACAAGAAGGACGGGGACGTGGTGCACGACCTGACGATCGATCTCGGCACCGTCCAGGCGCTCAAGGCGAAAAAAGAGGCGCGTTGACCGTGGCCGAGAGCCCGTCCTCCGCGCTGCTCGAGCAGATCCGCTCGGGCAACCGGCAGTTCCAGCGTCTCGCCGCGGAGGGGGTCCTGCCGATCCCTCCCGAGGACCTCATCCCCGTCCAGGTCGACCTCGCCCACGGCGGCGACGCGGAGATCGCCGAGCTGGCCCGCAAGAGCCTGCGCAACGTCGACGCCCGCCTCGTCCGCCCGTTCCTCGAGCGCCAGGCCGGGCCGGAGGCGCTCGCCTTCTTCGCCGAGGAGAGCAGCCACCCCCTGCTGCTGGAGGCGATCGTGCGGCGGCGGGACGTCCCCCGGCACATCCTCTCCCAACTCGCCCGCCGCCTCCCCCCCGACCTCCAGGAGGTCCTGCTGCTGCGCCAGGACGCCATCGTCGAGGAGCCGGCGATCCTCGAGGCGCTGGAGGAGAACCCGGAGATCTCCACCTACACCCAGCGGCGGATCGCCGAGTACCGCGAGCACCTGCTGCCGCGCCAGCGCACCATCTCTCCCTTCCACTACGAGATCGAGGAGATGGACGACGAGGCCCTCGAGCTGGAGATCGAGGCGGCGCGGGAGCTCCCGCCCATAGGGGAGCTGGAGCCCGAGCGCACCAAGCTCACCGAGGGGCAGATCCGCAGCCTGTCCATCCCGGCGCGGCTGAAGCTGACCCGCGGCGCGCCGCGCGGCCTGCGCACGATCCTGCTGCGCGACACCAACCCCCAGGTCGCCGTCTCGGTGATCGTCAACAACAACCTCTCCGAGCAGGAGGTCGAGCAGGTCGCCGCCAACCGGTCGGTCGTCGAGGAGGTCCTGTCGGCGATTGGCAAGCGGCGGGAGTGGGTGAACAAGTACAACGTCACCCGCGCGCTGGTCCACAACCCCCGGGCGCCCCTGGCCCTGACCATCCGCCTGGTCAACAAGCTGTCCGTCCGCGACCTCCGGGATATCGGCCGCGACCGCAATATTCCGGACGCTTTGCGCTCTACGGCCCTCCGGTTGTATAGAATCAAGCAGCAATAAGAGACCAAATCGATGGCCAGGGATTTCTACACCGTGCTCGCGGTGCCGCGCAACGCCACTGAGGAGCAGATCCGTCAGCGCTTCCGTGAGCTCGCCCGCACCCGTCACCCCGACCGTTTCCAGGGGGCGGAGAAGGCGCGCGCCGAGCGCGAGTTCCAGGAGATCACCCAGGCGTTCAACGTGCTCGCCGACGCCGAGCGGCGGCGCAAGCACGACATCGACCTGGTGCGCCCCGAGGAGTCGGCGAGCGATCCCCGCCAGCTCTTCAGGGTCTACCTCCAGCGCGGCGTCAAGGCCTACAAGGAGAAGAACTATCTCGAGGCGGCCAGCAACTTCGATCTCGCCACCCAGGCCGACCCCAAGAGCGGCCAGGCCTGGCACCACTTGGCTCAGGCCTGCAGCCAGCAGCGCAACTGGCTGCCGCGGGCGGTGGACGCCATCGACCGCGCCTGCCAGATCGAGCCGATGAACTCCGGCTACCTCAAGCAGGCCGGCCGCATCCTGGCCCTCACCGGCCAGACCGAGAAGGCGATCCAGTACTACCGCAAGGCCCTCCAGTGGGGGGACGACGATGCCACCATCCGCCAGGCCCTGGAGGCGCTCGCCGGCCCCTCCCCGCGCCGCGGCCTTTTCGGGCGGGTCTCCTCCTGATGCGCGTCAAGGCCTGCGGCCTCTCCGACGTCGGGCTCACCCGGGCCCACAATGAGGACTACTTCGAGATCGACCCCCAGCACAAGCTCTACGTCGTCGCCGACGGCATGGGCGGCCACAGCCACGGCGAGGTGGCCTCCCAGCTCGCCGTCAACTCCATCCGCGAGTTCATCGCCAAGAGCGCCGACCGCGACAACACCTGGCCGTTCGGCATGGAGGCCGACCTCGCGCGCCACTCGAACCTGCTGAAGATGGCCGTGCGCATCGCCCACGACCAGGTCCTGAAGGCCATCACCAAGGACGGCTCGCTCTATGGCATGGGCACCACTGTCGTCGGCATGCTGATGTCGGGCACCACCGCCGCCGTCGCCCACGTCGGCGACAGCCGGGCCTACCGCCTGCGCGACGGCCGCTTGGAGCAGCTCACGCAGGACCACACCTGGGTCAACGAGCAGGTGGTGGCCGGCTTCCTGTCGCGGGAGCAGGCGCGCTCGCATCCGCTGAAGAACGTCGTCACCCGGGCGCTCGGGGGAGAGAGCGACGTGCTGGTCGACGTCCGCGAGCTCGAGGCCAAGCCGGGCGATCTCTTCCTCCTCTGCTCCGACGGCCTCACCGGCATGCTCTCCGACGCCGACCTCCGCGACCGCCTCGACTCCGGCCGCAGCCTCCACGAGATCTGCCGCACCCTGATCAACGACTCCAACGCCCGCGGCGGCATCGACAACATCACCGTCGTCCTGCTGGCGATCGAGGAGGAAGCCGCCAGCGCCGCCCCCTCCTCCGAGTCCGACTGCGAGGCGACGCGGTAGGCCCTACTTCACCCGTTCCCCGTTCTCGTTGTAGGTATAGACCCCGCGGCCGACCTTGCGGCCGAGGCGGCCGGCGCGGACGTGCTGGACGAGGATCTGGTTGGGACGGTAGGTGTCCCCCAGCGTCCGGTGCAGGAACTCGAGGATCGACAGGCGGACGTCGAGGCCGACCAGGTCGACCATCTCGAACGGGCCCATCGGATGGTTGAGGCCGAGCTTCAGCGCTTTGTCGATGTCGCGCGCAGACGCGACGCCCTCCTGCAGCATATAGAACGCTTCGTTGCCGATGCTCGCGTTGACGCGAGTCGTGATGAAGCCGGGAGATTCCTTGACCAGTACCGTTTCCTTGCCCATCGCTCGGGCCACCCATTCGATCGTGTCGAGCGTCTCGGGCGTGCTCTCGAGCGCGAGAACGACTTCGACGAGCTTCATCTTGTGAACCGGATTAAAAAAGTGCATGCCTGCAACGCGGCCGGGTGAGCGCGACGAACTGGCAAGCTCGGTAATGCTCAACGCGGAGGTATTCGTGGCAATCACGGCGCGCGAGGGAGTCAGCCGATCGACCTCGGCCAGGAGCGCAATCTTC
>DASWQX010000553.1:0-5388 GCA_036403495.1 Thermoanaerobaculia bacterium | reverse complement strand
AGCAGCCGGTCGACCGACGGCAATTCACGCCGGGCGTCGAAAGAGTTGGAGCTTTTCATAAGTCAGGCCCCGAACCGTAAGTCTCCGAACAGTCGCAGGCTGCGGGCATTCTAGGAGATCCGTGGACCCCAAGCGAAATCTGCGAGGCGGCGGCGTCCTCAATCCGCAGGGACTTCCCTCCCAGGCGGGCCGGCCGGGTGCGCCCGGGCGTCCCGGGCTCGGCGCGGCCTCCCAGGCGCCGGGACGGCGGCAGGCCTCGGCGCTGAGCGAGGGGCTCGACCAGCTCAACCGGGACGTCCAGCAGCTCCGCGTCGACTTCGAGCGCTTCTTCAACGGCGCCCTCCCCTTCCCGCCGGAGGAGCTGCGGGGGCGTGTCCAGACGCAGATCCGCAATCTGCGGACCCTGACCAGCTCCGCCACCGCCGTCGAATCCTTCCGCTTGAGCGATCTCGAAGCTCGCTTCAACAGCTACAACGAGCTTTTCAACCGCCGCCTGCGCGACATCGAGGAGGGGCGCCAGCCCGCCGGCCGCCAGGCGCCGCCTCCGCCGGCCCCCCGGCGCTACGATCCCGCGCAGGGGGTCGTCTTCGCTGACCGCGTCGATCCCGAGGCGGCCGAAGCGCTGTACCAGGGCCTCGTCTCCGCCCCGGGGGACACCCCCCGATTCGATCTCGACAGTTTCCAGACCTATCTTGCGCGGCAGGTGAGCGCCATTCGGGAGAAGACCGGCTGCGCGGCTGTGCAGTTCCGGCTGGCGACCGAGGACGGCAAGGTCAAGCTCAAAGCCCGCCCCGTAGTCACCCCTTAGGGCTCCCAGAAGGAGAATATCCGTGCGTAGAAGCAGCTCCAGACTCCTCATTTCGTTGCTCGTCGCCCTCATCGTGGTCGCGGTGGCGATCGCCGCGCTGGCGGCGGTGCCGCCGAAGAACCTCGCCAAGGCGATCGATGCCCAGCGCAAGCTGGTCAACGAGCATCCCCAGGATCCGGCCGTGTACAACGACCTTGGCAACCTGCTGATGCTCGTTCCCCAGCCCGCCGACGCCGAGGCGGCATATCGCAAGGCGATCGAGCTCGACCCCAACAAGGCCTCGGCCCAGTTCAATCTCGGCCTGCTGTTGCAGCAGAGGGGGGAGCTTCGCGACGCGGAGGATCTCTACCACCGCGCGCTCAAGGCCGATCCCAACCACGCCTGGGCGTCGTACCAGCTCGGCTCAATCCAGGAGGCCCGCGGGCAGAAGTCGAAGGCGGTCGATTCCTATGCCCGGGCGTTCGCTCTCGACCCGCAGCTCGCCTTCCCCGAGGTCAATCCGCACATCGTCGACAACAAGCTGGTGACGCAGGCGATGCTGCGCGCCTATCGGAACGACTTCGGCAACAACCCGCAGGTCCCCAAGATGTACGACGACGGGGCGCGGATCGCTTCCATGCTGGTGCCCCGCCCGGAGGAGACCAAGGAACAGATGGCGGCCGGCCAGCCGCAGACGCCCGCCGCGGTGCCGGGCCGGCAGCCGCTGGCGAGCCAGAGGCCGGCGCCCATCGGGCCGGCGGCGGCGGCCGGCGGGACTACCGTGCTGCGGGAGCAGGACCTTCGCAGCACCCCCGGGGCCGCCTCTCGTGGGACCGGTGTCGGAGGCCGCCCGGCGGCCATCGTCCCGGGCCAGCCGGGAGTGCGCCAGTGGAACCGTCCGGAGCCGACCGTTCAGGAAGTTCCCGGTGGCGGTGGGGACGAGGACGGCGCTCAGCCCGCGCCGGTGCTCAACCCTCCACCCGGCAACGTCTACTACCGTCCGGGCGTCCAGAGCACGGGCAGGTTGAACCTGCAGGTCGCGCCGGTGCAGGGGGCCCGCAGGTAAAGGCTTCGCGGCGGCGTGCCGCTCGCTAGACGTTGAAGCGGAAGTGAGCCACGTCGCCGTCCTTCATCACGTACTCTTTCCCTTCCAGGCGGAGCACGCCGGCATCGCGGCAGGCGGCTATGGTCTTCAAGCGGATCAGGTCGTCGCAGTGCACGACCTCGGCGCGGATGAAGCCGCGCTCGATGTCGGAGTGGATGCTGCCGGCCGCCTCGCGGGCGCGGGAGCCGCGGCGGATCGTCCACGCCCGCACCTCGTCCTCGCCGACGGTGAAGAAGGAGATCACCCCCAGCAGGTCGTAGCTCGCCCGGGTCACCCGGTCGATGCTCGGCTCGGTGAGGCCGAGGTCGGCCAGGAACTCCTTCTGCTCCTCGGGCGAGAGGGTGCTGATCTCCTGCTCGATCGGCGCGCTCACGGTGACCGCCCGCACCGCCGCCCGGGGCGCGACACCAAACGCCTCGGGGGCGTCGGCGGCCCGCGCCTCGTCGGCGTTGATCACGATCAGCATCGGCTTGGCCGAGAGGAGCTGGAAGCCGCGCAGGCGCTTCTCGTCCTCGGGATCGAGCTCGACCTCGCGCAGCGGCTTCTCGGACTCGAGGGCCGGCAGCACGATCCCGGTCAGGAGCTGCCGCTCGCGCTGCTCCTCCGGGTTCAACCCCCGCTTGGTCGCCTTCTCGAGCTTCTCGATCCGCGTCTCGACGATCGTATGGTCGGCGAGGATCAGCTCGAGGTCGACGGTAGCGACGTCGCGGGCGGCGTCGACGCTCCCCTCCGGGTGGAGGATCTCGGGATCGTCGAAGGCCCGCACTACGTGGACCAGCGCGTCGACCATCTTGAGCTTCGCGAGGTCGAGGCTCTCGGCGCTCTCGCCGCGCGTGATGCCCGGGATGTCCACGTACTGCACCGTCGCCGGCACGTAGCGCTTGGGATTGAACAGGTCGCGGAGCGCCGCGAGGCGGCCGTCCCGGACCTGCGCCGTCCCCATGTTCGTCTGGCTGGAGGTGGCGTACTTGTCCGTCACCTGGTGGGAGGTGGTCAGGGTATTGAAGAGCGTCGTCTTTCCCGACTTCGGGAAACCGAGGATGCCGAGTTGCACGGGATAGTCCCTCCGGAAGGGCCGCTCAGGGCCGGCGGCAGGTTATCCGGCGCGGGCCGGGAGGTCAATCTCGAACGCCGTCAGTCTTCGAGCGTCCGCCCCTTGGTCTCGATCGCCCAGGGGAGGAGGAGGAGCCCGGCGAGCGGCACGAAGCCGACGTAGAAGAGGGCTTTCAGAGCGCTGGTGAGCGAGTTGGCGCCCTGCGCCGCGATGCTCCCCACCAGGATCGGCCCGGCCGCCGCGATCACCCGGCCGATGTTGTAGCAGAAGCCGGCGCCGGTGGCGCGCAGCCGCGTGGGGAAGAGCTCCGGCAGGTAGTACGTGAAGCTGCCGAAGACCCCGAACACGGTGAGACCGATCAGGAAGTACATCGCGAGGCGTGTCTCGGGCGGCAGATCGAGGCCGAAGGTGCACAGCATGGCCGCGCCTGAGCCGAGGAAGTAGACGAAGTACATCGTCTTTCGCCCCAGGTACTTGGCGGCGGGGATGGTGAGCAGCGTGCCGATCAGGCCGCCGAGATTGAAGTAGTTGGTGGCGATCTTCTTCCACCCCTCGACCAGCGCCAGGGTGGCGGCGTGGTCCAGGTTCCGCAGCTTGGCGGTGGCCTGGGCGAGGCCGGTCGAGATCACGGGGAGGAAGGCGTTGCTGCTCCACCACGAGACGAGGGCGACCACGGCCATGGCGAACCCGGAGAGGGTGATGGCGCGGTAGCGCGGAGAGAACAGCTCGGCGAGGCGCGGCGGCGGCGCGGCGGAGGCGGCGGACTTCCAGCGCTCGGGCTCCCGGATGAAGGCGCGCACGATGAAGGCGACCGCCGCCGGGATCAGCCCGGCGAGGAAGACGTAGCGCCAGGAGGTCTCGGGGTTGCCTTTCCAGAAGACGCCGGCGATCTGGAAGTTGACGAAAGTGGCGAGGAACAGTCCCGCCGGCGCCGAGGTGTAGAGGAGGCCGCCGGCCTCCACCCGCCGATGCTCCGGCACCACCTCCGCGACCATCGACGCCCCGGCCGCCCACTCGCCGCCGATCCCCAGGCTGGCGATGATGCGGCAGAGCCCCAGTATCCAGAGGTTGGGGGCGAAGGCGCAGGCGGCGGTGCCGAGCGCGTAGAGCAGCATGGTGAGCATCAGCGTCCGGGTGCGTCCGATACGGTCCGCCACCTGGCCGAACAGGATGCCGCCCACCGCCCAGCCCACCAGCAGCACCGAGGTGAGGATTCCCGTCCACTGCAGTGTCGCCGCCTTGGCCTCCGGCGAGCCGATGGTGAGGCCCAGCAGGGTCGGCACGCAGTTCGGCGCCACGAAGTTGAACAGGAGGCCGTCGAAGATGTCGAACCCCCATCCCAGCCAGGCGGCGAACAGCACCGTCCACTGGTAGGCGTTCATGTCGAGGACGCGGCGTCCGCCGCCCACCGTCGCCGTTTGAGGGTTCATGGGTTGGGGATGATAGCAGGGCCGGGCGGAAGGTCAGTAGACCTCGTCGTGAGTTCCCAATCCTTCCAGAAGAATTGCCTCAGTCCCTTCGTGTTGAACGAAGCTGAAGAGGACCCGCAGGTCATAACCCGCGCTACAGGCCCAGGAGCCCTCAAGCTGGCCTTTCAGTTTGTGGGTTCTCAACTGAGGAATGAACGCATCCTCGCTCAGTAATTCGAGTGCGGCTTGAATCGCTACCGCCGAAGAGGGGTCTCGCTTGATCAGGCGTTTCGCTGCTCGCGCGAAGGCGGACGAAGGCAGCAAGGGGCGTTTTCACGGCAGAATACTTTTGAGGATGTCCGCCGGGCTCGCCGGTTGGATCCGTCCAGTTTCGAATTCCCGCCGGGCCTGTTGAATGTCTCGGACGAGAGCTTCGCGCCGGCGTTCGACGAGTCGATGCTGGAGCACCTCGAGCAAAGTAGCCTGCTCGTCGAGGGACAGGTGATCCGCAGCTTCCAGGATTTCGTTGAAACTCATGATCCTCCTCTGACACTACAAGTGTAGTGGAGGCAGGGCTGCCGTGCCACAATCACCCCGCCATGACCGAACCCGTCGCTTCCTCCCGCGCCCGCCCCTCGCTGTTCGCCCGTGTGCCGACAGGCGGAACCACCGACCTGGACGAGATCCTCGGCCGGTTCATCGATTGGGCGAGCGAGGCGGGGTTCGAGCTCTATCCGGCGCAGGAGGAAGCGCTGCTGGAGATCATGGCCGGCAAGCACGTCATCCTCAACACGCCGACCGGCTCCGGCAAGTCGCTCGTCGCCCTCGGGCTCCACTTCAAGGGGCTCTGCGAGGGGAAGACCTCGTTCTACACCAGCCCGATCAAGGCGCTGGCCTCCGAGAAGTTCTTCTCGCTCTGCGACGACCTCGGCCCCGAGAACGTCGGCATGCTCACCGGCGACGCCTCGATCAACCCGGACGCGCCGGTGATCTGCTGCACCGCCGAGGTGCTCTCCAACCGCGCCCTGCGCGA
>DASWQX010000552.1:0-6040 GCA_036403495.1 Thermoanaerobaculia bacterium | reverse complement strand
CCTTCGGAAAAGGCCATCCAGGATGAGGCCGTCAAGGTGATTCGGCAGTGGGCTGCCACCGGGGTGACCACCAGCACGGAGATCTCCCTGGGCGTCTCGACCTCCATGAGTGCCGATTGGAGGCTCTTCCGTAAACTGGCCGAGGAGCCAAAGAAACTACTCCGATTCCGGGTATACCTGGACTATCATCAGGTAGAACCGGTAAACCCGGGGGACCCGAAGGACCAGAAGCTGCAAGTCCACGGCGATCCTTCGATTGTATTCGAGCCTGATAAGGACGACGACTGGCTCAAAGTCCTCGGGGTCAAGTTCGTTACCGACGGCTCGACCCAGGGCTTCACGGCGTTCCTGAACCAACCCTATCTGAATCTGGATCCACCAGTGACTCCACCAGGGTCGACGGGCATCTCCAACTTCCCCCCCAAGACCCAGCCCACCCTGACCGAGGTCATGCGCCCATTCTATGAACGTGGCTGGCAACTCGCGACCCACGCCAACGGCGATGCAGCCATCGACCAGGTTCTCGATGTCTACCAGGAGATCTCTAAAGGGGACCCCAAGCGGCTCGAACGCCGCTTGCGGATCGAGCACTTTACGGTCACTCCCCCCGAGCATCTGGCCAAAATCCTGGACAGAGTCGTTGAGCTGGGCGTGACCCCCGGCATGACAGCCGGTCACCTCTACTTCTGGGGACAGGTCTTTGACCAAAAGATCCTGGGCACGGAGCGGGCCGGCAAGATCCACCCTTCCAAGAGCCTTACGAAGCGCCATATTCGTTTTGCCTATAATAGTGACAGCCCGGTCACAAAAGTGGAACCGCTGCGGTATGTGCAAACTGAGGTCACCCGGGAACCGCAATGGACGCCGCCTCAGAATCCTCCGTTCGTCCTGGGGGCTGACGAAAAGATCTCAGTGGATGAGGCGCTGCGCGCGGTCACCCTAGACGCCGCGTACCAGGACTTCTTCGACGACAAGGTGGGCAGCCTGGAAAAGGGCAAACTGGCTGACTTCGTGGTCCTGGCGTGCAACCCGAAAGCTGTCGAGCCCAGCACCATCGCCAGCATCCAGGTGCTCGCGACCTATCTAGCAGGCAACATCGCCTATCTATCCGATCGGAAGCCCGATAGCCCCGATGACTGCCACCCGATAGCTGCTGCCCGATAGGTGCGAGCCGGCTCGATCCACCGATAGCCGTGAGGCCCCGACGAGAGCCAGAGTCGGGGCTTCGCTCTCCTCCCGCGAGAGCCGGCGAGGACGAACAATTCCCAAAATAGGTTCCACCCAAATAGGTGCCAACCGAAGCGTGGCGACCCCGATCGCCTCCTCCCGCCCTGATCTGGTCATCGTCGATCTCTCGCTCGGGGACGACGATGGCCTGGCCCTGCTAAAGGACATCCGCGCGCTCCATGGGGATCTACCGGTCCTGGTGCTCACCGTGCACGCTGCCCCCGTCTACGCCTGGCAAGCGTTCCGGGCCGGCGCCGATGGATTCGTGACGAAGCAGGAGAGGGGCGAGACCGTGCTGCTCGCCATCCGCAGCGTGCTCGAGGGAGAGACGTACATGGGCGCGGAGATCAGGGCCACGCTCGCCCGCAAGTAGGCGCGCGTCCCCCCACGCCGGCGCTTCGCCGCCTGGCGCGCGTCCTCGGCGTCGGAGATCCGCGTCTTCTCGATCTCGATCCTCTCGAAGCCCACCTCGGCGAGCAGCCGCCGGTACTCGGATTCCTCCAGCGCTCCGGCGCGTCGTGTCAAGCCGGAGGGCCGCTTCCAGCGCGCCGCCCTACTTCGCCGCGTTGCTGCCGGCTAAACCGAACAGCGAGCGCGAAGCGGTGGCGGCCGTGCAGGCCATCGTGCGCAACGCGTCGGTTCCGTTCGGCGCGCCCTACCAGGGCTTTGGTATCTACAATACCGAGTACCGCACCGTGACCAATCTCACCGACCAGCGCTACTTCTTCGAGCTGACGACAAGCCCCAACGTGTTTTGGGCGAACCTCCCGAAGTTCGACCTGGCCCCTGGCGCCCCGGTGATGATCCTCAATCCGGACAACATCGAGCTGTCGGGGGACGTGACAGGAAAGTTCGAGAAGGCCCCGGCAGCGCCATTCTGAGGAAGCTACCGAGGAAGCTCATCCCCGAGAACTAGTACGTCGTCACCCTGAAAATGCGAGATTTCGTAGGGGCGGCCCTATGTGGCCGCCCTGGGAGGGGACCGCGCGCGCGGTCCGGTCGGGACTCCCCCACCCAGGGCGGCCACGCAGGGCCGCCCCTACGAAGAACGCGGGCTGGATTCGACATCTCCACCGTCTTGGCGGTGATGGGCACCGCCGGATCTGACCGCTCCACCCCCGCGGCCAGGACTGCCCCGAATAGGGGTTGGCGCCTCTCGCTTGACCCCGGTGGCGATCTGGAGATTTTACAAGTTATACTGAGAGATCGATGTATACTTTTTACCCTTCGGTGAAGGCCGAAGTCTAACGAAGGGAGCTCCTGTGAAGAAGAACAAGAAGAGTCAGAAGAATCAGCAGAAGAGCACGAAGAAGTTGGCGCTGAATCGCGAGACGCTCCACGGCTTGGAAGAAGGAAAGCTCGAGGTTGTCGCCGGCGGCGCCACGAGGTGCCCCACCGCCTGCAGTGTCTGCTGAAGGCGCTTTTCGTCAGAGGGCTCACGGCGGGAGGACCTTCCTCCCGCTGTCCGTCTTCCCCGCCGCATGGAACTCCGATCGGAGGATAGTCCGCCCGCCGTAACCATCTGCGAGCCGTCGCAACCCTCGGCCGGGCATGGCGCGGGAGATCAGCCGCCTCCATGGCAGAAGAGACAAGATCTGGTCGAAACCTTCCGGTCTTCTTCTTCGTAGAGGGTCTCTGGAGGCCCCCATGGTCCGAAAGCCGTCCCTTCTGCTCGTCCTGACGCTGGCCCTGGTGGCAGCCGTGCCGGCCACCGCCGCCCCTCCCAAGGTCTCGGAGTTCGGGAAGTACTCCGGATATTCGGAGGCGGTCTACGATGGGTGGGTGCGCAGCTCGCAGTACGTCCCGATGCGCGACGGCACCCGCCTCGCCGTCGACATCGTGCGGCCGACGCTCCATGGACGGGTGGCCACGGAGCGGCTGCCCGTCGTGTGGACGCACACCCGGTACCAGCGGGCCTTCTACGATTTCAGTTTCGAAGGGATGAAAGTGTACTCCGCGGCAGACGCCGACGATTGGCTCGGCGAGGTCGTCCGGCACGGCTACGTGGTGGCCGCCGTCGACGCCCGCGGAACGGGTTCGTCGTTCGGCACCTACATGGGATGGTTCAGCTCCGACGAAACCCGCGACGGCTACGACGTCACCGAGTGGCTCGCCGCCCAGCCGTGGTCGAACGGCAACGTCGGCATGTACGGCCGCTCCTACCTCGGCTTCACTCAGTACTTCGCCGCCAGTCAGAAGCCGCCTCACCTCAAAGCCATCTTCCCCGAGCTCGCCGGCACCGACGTCTACGACCTCATCTATCACGGCGGCATCTTCCACGGCCCGTTCATCGAGTCGTGGACCCACATGGTGCGGCAGAGCGACAACGACCCCTTCAATGTGCCCGTGGACGAGGACCGCGACCTCTCGCTCCTCAAGGCCGCCCTGGAGCAGCACCGCGCGAACCGCAGCGTCGCCTTCCTTTTCGCCGCCCTCCCGTTCCGCGACGACGTCGACCCCAGGACCGGCGTCCCCGTCTACCGCGACTGGACTCCCATCACCTACCTGCCACAAATCCGCGAGTCGCGCATCCCGATCTACTACCTTGCCGGGTGGTACGACCGCTATGTGCGCGACGAGACGATCCTCTTCAATAATCTTAGCCGGCTCGACCAGCCGCAGCGCCTCTCGATCGGCCCGTGGACCCACACCATGATGACCAACTTCGACTTCGCCGCCGAGCACCTGCGCTGGTGGGACTACTGGCTCAAGGGGATCGACAACGGCATCCTCAAAGAAGACCCCGTCCACTACTACGTGGTCGGCGCCCCCGAGGCCACGGCTTGGCGCTCGGCCAAGAGCTGGCCGCTGCCGACGGAGAAGAGGACGCCGTTTTGGATGGGGCCGCAGCGTTCTCTGGACAGGGTGGCGCCAAAGGACACAAGGGACTTGAAGGACGGTAAGGACGGGCGGGATGAGCTGAAGGTGGATGATTCGGTAGCGGTGTCACCCGACCCGCGGTGGGGGCTCGGCCAGGTGATACCCGAGATGTCGGCCCACGATGCGAAGTCGCTCACCTGGACCACGCCACCCCTCCCCGCCGCCGTGGAGGTTACGGGGCACCCGGTCGCCCACCTGTGGATCTCGTCCTCGGCCACCGACGCCGATGTGTTCGTCTATCTGGAGGAGGTCGTCGATCCCGACGGCAAGGCCCACTATGTGAGTGAGGGGATGCTCCGCGCCTCGAACCGCGCGACCGGCGATCCGGGCTACAACACGATTGGGCTGCCGTACCATCCGGGTCTCCGCCGCGACCAGAAGCCGCTCGTGCCGGGCGAGCCCGTCGAGCTGGCGATCGACCTTTACCCGACCTCACGGCTGTTCGCGGCCGGCCATCGCATCCGCATCACGGTCGCCGGGGCCGACCGGGAGAACGCCCGTACGCCGCGGCTCACCCCGGCGCCGACCCTCACGGTGTGGCGGCAACCGGGGAGGATGTCGTGGGTAGACCTGCCGGTGATACCCCCCTCCTGAATACCATTGCGCCTGCCAGGACTGACCTGCGTCTTCAGGCCGCCCCGGCGCCAGTCAGGCCTATGGCTCCGCCTTCTTCTCCAACCCCATCTTCCGCAAAATCTCCACGAACCCCGAATAAGTGCCTGGCACCTCTCTCCTGGCACCTCTCTCCTGCAGCGCCCTGGTGAGGGCGGTCGCGAGGACCTTCGAAAGTTTCTCAAGCCAGCGGGCGCATGTGCCAGGCACTTCGAGCGGCAGGTACCCGACCTAGCTAAAGAGCCGATCGACTATCCGCGGCAGACTGCGGTTTGAGGCCCGCGGCTGCCATGGCGTCTCTGTCCCGCCGGGGAGGCCGGCGAGCACCTCTTGGTCAGGAAGCTCTCATCAACCGATAAGGAGGACACTGCATGCACCGGATCCAGCCCCTGCTTCGCCGCCGCTTCGTCCTGCTCCTGTTCGTCCTCGGTCTTGCCTCTTTCCTGCCTACGACGCAGCGGCCTGCTTTTGCCGAGTACTGTGGGACGGGGTTCGCACAGATCTTCTACAGCGACTCTTCCGATACGACCATCGTGGGCCGCTGCAACCGTGACTGCACGGGGACCACGCGGTGCACCGGCCAGAAGACGGTCTATAGTAGCGTCGTCTTCTTCCAGTGCTGCAGCTGAAGGTCTCACGGGCAGGACCAGCGCGGCCCCGAGCCGCGGCCCACTATGGACTCGGAAACAGGAGAACCCGGTGAAGATCGTCTCTTTCTATGTCATGGCCCCCGATGCCCTGCAACACGTCATGACTCACTTTCCCGCACACCGTGCGAGGCTGGATGAATTCCGCGCTCGTGGCGTGCTGCTCGCCGCCGGTCCGCTGGGGAATCCCCCGTCGGAGGCCATGGCAATTTTCACCACGCGCGAGGCGGCGGAAGAATTCATCCAGGGCGATCCCTTTATGACGGAGGGCCTCGTGAGCACGTGGCGTCTGGTCGAATGGAACGCGGCGTTCCCCTGAGACGGCGACCTCCCACGCGATCAGGCCCGGGAATCTCCGCTACCCCAGCACCCGAATAAGTGCCTGGCACCGAATAAGTGGCACCTATTCGGCGCGGGCGTCGGCGGGCTGGCCGCGGCCTACGAGCTGCGGAAGGCGGCCTCCAGCCGGGCGGGCGGACGCAATTTCACTGTGCGCCGAATATGTGCCTGGCACCTCTCTCCTGCAGAAGGTGTGCCTCTACAGCCATAACTTCGCCTGCGGAGACCCTGAAGCCGACCGCTTCCGACCTGCGAAGAAGGTCCGAAATAGGTGCTGCCGAAATAGGTGCCAGGGACTGCAGCCAACAGAATCAAACCTGCAACTAAGCTACCTC
>DASWQX010000551.1:0-4155 GCA_036403495.1 Thermoanaerobaculia bacterium | reverse complement strand
CGTGTCAGTCAGTGCCGGTCCGTGTTACCACCCGCCCTACCCGCAGCCCCTCAGCCAAGCGATAGGCGTGATGAGCTGTCACGATTCCTGACCCATCCTGCAACCGGCTCCGCAGGCCGTGAATGTGCCGGGCGGCGAGGTTAGTGATCTCGGCGCGGCCGGCTCCCTCGGGAGCGATCCGGTTTCCAACCTCCACCACCGGAATTCCTTCGCCGCCGGCGAGGCGGTCCGCGATCAGCCCGGTCCAGGTCACCGCCTCCTGGCTACCCGGCTTGAGGGAAAGGCGTTTTCCTTCCGTGAGGAGACGGCCTCCGATCTCGACCGTTTCGCCGCTCCAGACCGCGAGGTCGAGCCTGCTTTCGATCTCGCGGCGATCCTCCTCGGTCTTTGCTACCGCGGCGTCGGGAGCTCCCGGAACCTGCAGGGCCAGCGGGAAGGCGCGATAGAGATAGGCGCGAACGACCGGCGCCACCATCCCTCCGAGATCGCCCTTGTCCATCACGTCGCGCGGGTCGAAGCCGGCGTCGAGGAGGTCGCGGCCGAAAGTGGCCTCGTAGCCCCGCTTGTTGGAGAGGAAACGGCAGGCCGGCGGGCTCCCGGCGAACATGCCGCGCACGGTGTTGGCGAGATAGATCGACTCCCACCAGCGGTCCGGCGGGATGAAGCCGAGCGTCGCGAGCTGGATGTCCTGGAGGAGCAGGCCGCCGGGACGGAGCAGGCCCGCCACCGCCTTGCAGAAGCGATGGGCACCCTCGAAGACGGAGCCGTCGAGGGCCAGCCGGCGCGGGCGCAGCGCAGCCGGGACGTCGCCGTCGAGCCGCGCGGCGACCTGGAGGCCAGGGTGCGCCTCCAGCCAGGAGACGGCGAGGCGGGTGGTATCCGGACCCGCGCGGTCGAGGCAGACGACCGTGGTCAGCCGCGTCTCCTCCTCCGGCAGCACATCCAGCAGCTCGGAGACGTGGTGCAGGTGGTCCTCGACGACCACCAGCGGCCGCCGCGCGAATCCGGTCGCTCCGACCCAGGTCATGGCGGCAACTATACTGAGGTCCCGTGACTTCCGATCCGGATCTCCCCGATCGTTCCGACCGCCGGTGGGGCTCGCGCCTGCTCTACCTCGGCGTCTTCCTGTTCGCCCTGCTGGTGGCGCTGGCCGCGCTGTCGATCCGGTCGGAATGGCGGGAGCGGATCGGGCAGAGCCGGTCGGACGCGATCTTCCAGCTCGTGCAGGGGAAGACGCCGGCCCGGCCGACCGAGACGCCCGGCGCCACCGCCTGGCTCAACCTGGAGTTGCGGCGCTATCGGGAGCGGATCGCGGACCCGGCCAAGGCGCGCCTCTACGGCGAGGTGGCGGAGTGGCAGGACAACCGCTCGGTGCCCCCCTTCTTCGCGCCGCTCCGGGACCTCCTGGCGCGCCCTCTGACGATCCCTGAGCTCCCGGCGCCGCCGGCGCTCCACCCGCCCGCGGACCTCGGTGAGCCGGCCGAGCCGCTGCTCTCGCTGCGCGCCCAGAGCTTCCTGGAGCTCGACCGCCGCTGGTTCGCCGTCACCCGCAGGCGCGCGGTCGACGGCGGGAGCCTCGCCGATGCCGCGAACCCTTCGAACCGGTTCCTGGCCGTTACCGCGCCGCATCTCCTGGCGCTGAGCGACGAGCTGCCGCGGCTCCTCGCCGCTCATCCCCTGCCGGCGCTTCCGGGCAGCCGCCCGCCGCGGGTGGTGCGGCTCTACGCGCTCGCCGAGGACGGCACGCTGATCTCGCTCCCCCAGCCGGCCGATCCGGAGCGGAGCCGGCGCGCGGCGGTCGCGGAGGGGCGCGAGTTTCGCTCCTCGCCGGAGCGCCCGACCTTCGTTTCGAACGAGTTCTACTTCCGGTTCGACTTCGCGAGCGCAGAGAGCCAGACCTTCTATTCCGGGCTCTACCTCGACCTCGGCGGCCAGGGACTGGTGGCCACGATCACCGTTCCCATCCGCGATACCGACACGGGCGAGCGCGGGCTAGAACGCGGGATGGTCGGTGCGGACCTCTCGTTCGACATTGACTGGGAGGAGCTCGCCCGGCGGATCGATCCGCCGATGATCGCCGGCGTCGTCCATCTCGCGGAGCCCCCGGCGCGGAACCACCCCTGGTCGGACCTCGCCACCGCGTTTTCCTTTTCGCAACCGAAACCGCTCCGCCGCGCGGTCGCCACCCTCTCGGCCCAGCGGCCCGGCGAGGACGGCGCGGCCGAGAGCGTCCCCAACGTCCTCCACGGCGTGGTCGAGGGGCAGGGGGCCGTAGCGGCGTTCCAGGTGGCGGCGTCGACCTGGCTGGTGGTGCTCTTCCCGAACACGCCGTCGCACCTGCCGCTGATCCCGGTGCTGCTCTCGGTGGTGATGCTGGTGGCGCTGCTCTGGGGTTTCGAGCTCAACCGCCGCCGGGCCGAGCGGGCGCAGGGCAAGGCCGAGCTCGCCTTTCGCGAGAAGCAGAACCTGCTGAGCACCATGCAGGTGCCGCTGGTGGTGGTGGACCCGAACACGGACGAGGTGGTGTTCGGCAATCAGGCGGCGCAGAACCTCGGCATCCAGGCGGGCTCGCGGATCGGCGACCGGGTCGCCCACGATCCCAGGGCGCGCGCCCATTACGAGCGGATGCAGGTCGCCAAGCCGGAGCCGCGCCGGGCCTACGGCATGCCCCTGCGGGTGCGCGGCGAGGACGGCCGGGAGGAGGAGCGTTACGCGATCGTCCGCTCGGTGGCGGTCACCGCGCCGATCGAGGCGCTTCACGCGGACGAGCGCCACCGGCTCGGCATCCTCTTCCTGGTCGAGCCGGAGGCCGATCTCGCGCTGCTCACCGAAGAGCTGGTCGACAGTACCCGGCAGGACGAGCGGCGCAAGCTCGCCGGCCTCCTCTCGCATGGCGTCGACACCCTGATCCGCGTGCTCGCCTACAGCCTGCGGGCGACCCGCGGCGCCGCCGCGGCCCCGGAGCTCGGATCGTGGCTCGCCGAATACGTCGACCGCCGCCTGCGCACCACCGCCTGGCTGCTCGACCACTGGGAGGCCGAGCCGCCGCTCCCCCCCGACAGCTCGATCGAGCCCCGGCAGGCGCGGGAGACGATCGCGCGGCTCCAGGCGGTCTTCGCGCTGGCCGCGGCAGACGCCGACCTGCGCACCCGGCTGCACTGGGACAACGGCGTGCTGTCGGCACGGCCCGACCCGCAGGCCCCGGTGTTCACCGCCGAGATCGACTGGCCCGAGGATCACTGGTTTGCCTGCCCGGTACGCGGCGGCTTCGGCTTCTTCCTCGGCGAGGTGCTGATCAATGCCATCCGCCATGGCGCCCCAAGCTCGACGCCGGCGCTGCGGATCGCGCTCGACCGCGTTCGCCGCGAGCTCCGGTTCGAGGTCGAGAACGACCTGCGGAGCGAAACCTTCGACGGCGACGGCGAGACCTACGGGGGGAAGAGCATCCTGCGGCGGCTCGCCGGCCTGTTCGAATGGCGGGACCTGCGCTTCGAGCGGCGGGAGCGTAGCTACGCCGTCTCCTGGAGCGTGCCGGCGAGCGAGCGGGGAGATCCGCGCAAGGCAGACTAAAGAAAGTAGAATAACGTGGCACTCAGAAATGCTATTCTTTCAGTCGCAATGAAGCGCTTCCCTCCTCACGCCGCGGCCCTCTGGTTCGGGCTCCTGCTCGCGCGGAGCGCCGCGCCGGCGCTCCCCCCACTGGACGAGGCGTGGATCGAGCTCCACACCGCGAGCTTCACCCTGTTCAGCAACGCCGGCGAGACCAGGGTCCGCCAGTTTGGAGCCGACCTCGAACGGCTGCGCGACGCGCTGTCGCAGCTCTCGCCGGACCTGGTGCTGAAATCACCGGCTCCCACGTATGTCTACGTGTTCCGGACGTCCAGCGCCTTCCGGGGCTATCAGCGCACCTACAACGGCCAGCCGCTCGACTCCGACGGCTATTTCCTCGGCCGGCCGCTCGCCAACTATGTGGCGATCAACGGCGACACGCCCGGCGACGAGCGGGCGATCATCTATCACGAGTACATCCACTACGTGATGCACAACAACTACGCGGCCCTGCCGCTCTGGCTGCACGAGGGGCTCGCCGAGTACTACAGCACGTTCCTGGTCTCCAGGAATGAGGCCTGGATCGGGCAGCCGGTCCCCGAGCAC
>DASWQX010000550.1:0-5850 GCA_036403495.1 Thermoanaerobaculia bacterium | reverse complement strand
TCAGGTTGGTCAGCGTCTCGCGGTTCAACTGAAGCTTCCTCATCTTCTTTTTCATGACGATCCACCTCTCCGTCGTAAGACCGGACGGCGACGTGCTGTCCGGAGAGTCCAGGGGTCCCTACAAGGCAAGGGTGCCTGTGGCCTAGAAAGGGGGGACGCGACGAGCAACTCAGGAGCTGAAGGGATTCAGACAAACGACGCCGGTCCGCTTGACGTCCTTGATGTTGCGCGTGACGAGTATCAGACCGTGTACCTTGGCGGTGGCGGCGAGCAGGCCGTCCATCACAGGCAGTGGATCTGGAACATTGAAGCGGCCCCACTGCTCGGCGGTCGGTTGTTCTATAGCGATAAACCGGTCCGCGTGACTGTCCTCCAACTCGCGGAACCAATCTTCCAGCGCCTCGGCGGCCGGCGCGTCACGCCGCCGGATGTTTTCGATCCCTTTGCGAATCTCCCCCAGGGTAAGCACACTCAGGTAGATGTCCTCGGAAGTGACCTGAGCGAACCATGATGCGACGCCTGGGTCGCATCGCCGCCCCTTGCGAAGCTCGGAAATCACGTTCGTGTCGACGAGGTAGCTCAAAGCTCCACGTCCCGGCCGGTGTCCGGCAAGCGCTCGAAGTCAGAATCCTCGCCGACCGGCGGGATGGCCAGAAGGAGATCCTTGAGCGGTCTCGTCCTCCCCTTTGCGGGCAGCAGGACCTCGCGCAGGATCTCCCGATGCTCCGCCTCCGCCGAGCGGCCATGCCGCGCCGCCCGGAGCTTCAATTCCCGGACGACCTCATCATCGAGGTTGCGGACGATCAACTGGGTCAACGACTTCGCCTTCATGCTATCAATGATAGCACGAGATGCTCGCCACGCGCCGCAGGGTCGCGGTCAGCAGCCCGGAGTGGTCTTGCCGGCCTCGTTCGTCTTCGCGGAAGCTCCTCCGGCATTGTAGGCCCAGACCCGATACGCGTAGGTTCCACCGCAGGTCAGCCCGACGCTCGAGTAGGTGGTGGCATTGGCGGACACCGTGGCGATCTCGGTCCAGGCGCCGCAGCAACCCACCTTGCGCTCGATCTTGAATCCATCCTCGTTATTGGAGTTGTCCTGCCAGGTCAGGTTGAGCAGGGTCCCATTCCCGGTGACGGTATCGACCCGCAGCCAGGTCGGAGCGGTGGGCGCGGTGACGGTGGTATTGAACGTGGCCGTGACCGAGCGGTCGGCGTCGAGCGTGGCAGTGCATCCCCCGGCGCCCGTGCAGGCGCCGCTCCAGCCGGCGAACGTCGAGCCGGACGCCGCCGCGGCCGTCAGGGTCACGGAAGTCCCGCCCGCGAAAGCCGCCGAGCAGGAGGCGCCGCAACTGATCCCCGCCGGGCTGCTGCTCACCGTGCCGGACCCGGTGCCCGCCTTGCCGACCGAAAGCGAGTGGTTCGAGCAGGAGGTCCCGCCGTAGGCCGCGGCATCGAGGCCGATCGCTGAAGCGAGTGCCTTGACCGGCCGGAGTCCCCGGTAGAGGCCGAAGCAGGCGGTGTAGTTCCAGTGGTGCACGCCCGACCAGTCGTACTGCGAGAGAGCGGTGTCGATCTTGTCGTCGAGCTGAGCGGTGTCGAGATAGGTATTTAGTCCCGCTCCCAGCCCGTTGTAATAATAATTGGTGCCGCAGTTGCCGGACACCGCCGTGCCGTTCTGGTTGTACTGGATGCACGAGGTCGTGGCCGTCTGGGTGCCGTTCGCGAGCAGCAGCCCCACCCAGTCGGACAGATCGGAATAGGCGCCAGTGAGAGGCGCCTGGTGGGTCGAGAGGTCGACGGCGCGCAGGACATCTCCCATCCACAGAGCGCGCGGAGCGTCGGAGTCGTCCCAGGCCCGCCCCTGGTCCCAGTAGTAAGAATCTCCTGGACGGGGCGCGATTGGCGAGACGCCTGTGTTCCAGCCGAAATTGGTCCGTCCGAACGTCAGATCCGTCCCGTTGAAGGTGCTGGCGATCAGCCACTGGTCCACCACATCCTGGGCGCGAGTGGAATATCTCGAGCTTCCGGTCGAAACGCCGGCCGCGAGAAGGAAGCGCGCCACGTCCTGGAAATAGCCGATCCACATCTTGAGACCGCCGACGCCCGCCGTGGCCGTATTGGCGCCGCCGGCCAGCCAATCGCAGAGCGAAGAGCCGGTGACCGGGCTCGTATAGCAGCCGTGCGCGTATTCGACCGTGAGATGCTGCGCCGCGAGTGCATCTCCGGCACTGCGGTAGATGGCGCGGGAGGCGGCCGGGAAGCTCAAGTTGTTGGCCGCATAGTAGTACGCAAGCCCGAAGCGGGCCGTCGCGTCGGTCGCCGTGTCCTGAGACCGGCAGGTGATCGAGCTTCCGTTGACCTCCGCGATCCAGCAGGGCAGGCCGGGATACGTCGTCGAAGCCATAGCCTGGATGGTGTTGTGGATCGCCATCATCCGCGAATCATCACCGGCGAGCGCGGTGACCACGGCCAACTCGGAAAGCTCATCGCTCACCACCAGGTAATCCGAGAAAGACGGCGAAGCGATCATGCCGTTATTGCCCTGGAGATGGGGAACGTCGCAATCGGTCGACGAGGTGAACCAGGGTGGGACCTGGAGAGTGCTGCCACCGACGACGATCGTATGGGTGGGCTGGAAGTCGGTGGCGTAGAGCTGGTCGATCAGAGTGAGAAAATTCTGGCTCCGGGTCTGTCCGTTCTGGCCAGGGTCGGTGGGTTGCAGAATGCACTGGCCGGCGGCGGACCGGGCGAGCGATGAGACGGCGAGGAGCAGAGCGGCAGCCATAAAGAATCGTTTTGATCGCATTTCTTCCTCCGATTTTACAGGGATGATTCCCTGCCGCCTCACTGCAATCGGGATTCCATGGCTTTCGCCTGCCGGAAGGAAGAAAATTGATCAGTCACTTGGCGTTTTCGCGCCAAGCCGGTGAGCGGCCGCGCAGCGGCTTGGCGTCACTTGAGACGGGATATCTTCAGGCGATCCATCTTCAGGCTGAGCCCGTTGCGGGTGATCCCCAGCAGCCCCGCCGCCTTCGATTTGTTTCCTTTGGCGGCGGCGAGCGCGCGCAGGATCGCCTCCCGTTCGAGCGCCTCGACCTGCTCCTGGAGAGTCCCCGTGGGCTCGGAGAGATCACCTCTGGGCGGCGGCGAAGTGGCGACGGGCTCCAGGGTTCCCAGATGCTCCCGTTGCAGCGTGCCGCCGTCCGGGCAGAGCAGCACGGCCCGTTCGATCGCGGATTCGAGCTCGCGGACGTTCCCCGGCCAGTCGTATGCCAGCAGCGCCGAGAGGGCCCGGCGGCTGACGCCGCGGACGCGCTTACCGTACTTGGCTGCGGCACGCGAGGCGAAGGCGAGCAGGAGCGGCGGCAGATCCTCGCTTCGCTCGCGCAGCGGCGGCAGCCGGAGCTCGAGGCCGCGCAGACGGTAGTAGAGGTCGGCGCGGAACGTCCCCTCCTTCACCAGCCGTCCGAGATCGCGGTTCGAGGCCGCGACGATCCGCGCGTCGATCTTTCGCGGCGCGGAGCCGCCGAGGGGGAGCACCTCGCGCTCCTGGAGCGCCCGCAGCAGCTTGGCCTGAAGGCGCTCGGGCATGTCGCCGATCTCGTCCAGGAAGAACGTGCCGCCGTTCGCCTGGACGAAGAGGCCCGGCCGCGGATCGACCCCCGTGGCCACCCGGCTGGCGATGCCGAACAGCTCCGCCTCCAGCAGCTCGGCGGGGATGGCCGCACAGTTGACGGCGACGAAGGGCCCGCCCGAACGGGTGCCCGATTCGTGGATCAACCGCGCGAACAGCTCCTTGCCGGTCCCCGTCTCGCCGGTCAGCAGGACGCTGAGATCGCTCCGCGCCGTGGCCCGCAACTGCGCGAGGAGATCCCGCATCGCGGCCGAGGTCCCCACCACCATGCCGGGCGGAAGGCGCAGATCCTCCTCGGGGCTCGGAGATCCCTGCGGCTGGGGCAGGCCTACGGCGTGCAGCAGCTTCTCCGCCAAATACGATAAGAAGTCGCCCTGCCAGGGTTCCGGAACGCCGCCAAAGTGGGCCACCAGGCGCGCACCACCCTCCGCGTCCGCCACAAGCGTCTCTCTCGCGGCGGCCTCGGAGGGCAGCGGCCCCTCGCACGCGATCACCGCCGGATCGTCGGGGGACTGGACGTCGAGGATCAGGAGGCTGACGGCTCCGAGCGCGCGCCGGGCGCGGCCGAGCCACTCGGAGGGCTCGACGACGCCGGAGCGTTCGAGCTCGCGGACGAAGCGCAGAGCCGCCGCGGGGGATGAACCGGCCCCCAGGAGGAGAGCCGCCGTCTCGGTCGCCGGCGGATTCGTGGTGCCCGAACCGCTCGACGTCGGAAAACGCAGTCCGGTCTCGCCGTCCGACGAAGAGAGATCTTCAAGGATGAGGACGGCATGTCCGAGACAGACCTCCTTTCCAGGCGTCAGGAGAACCTCGTCGAGCCGCCGCCCCTCGCGCGCCAGGCCGTTGGTCGAGCCGAGGTCGGTGACGCGCACCGCACCGCCTTCCGGAGAGAGCTTTGCGTGATGGCGGGAGATGCCCGGGAACGGCGCGACGAGGTCGTTTTCCGCCGCGGTACCCAGTTGGACGTCGCGGTCCGGCATGGGGAAGTAGCGGATCTGCTCCTGATAACGCAAGGCGAGGCGGAGCATGGCGGGTCTCAATCCTTGATCTGACGCTGGGCCTGTTTCCAGAGCTTCATCGCGGCCAGTGCCTCGTCGGCCTCATGCGTCCGGCCCGCCTTCCGGGCCATGGCGGCGAAACGCTCCGCGACCAGATCGTAGTGGGCGCGGGCGGCGGGGCTCGTGGCCAGGTTCACCCGCGTCTGGCGAAGGGCCTCCTGCTCGGCCGCCAGCGCTTCGGAACCACGGCCGAGCTGGTTGAGAAGCTCACCCCGTAGGGAGAGGAGGAACGGTCCCGCTTCCGTGGTGTTTTTCATGGCTTCGTCGACTCCCGCGAGCAGCGTCTGAGCCGGATCGTGGCGGATCCACCGGAATTCGAGCTGCCAGTAGCGGGCCAGGTCCGGATTGCTGGTCTCCAGTGCCTTCTCGGGCGAAGGGACCTCGCCGGTCCGCCACCGGACATATTCACCATATCCAGCCGAGGGGTTCGTCGACGGATACGCCGCATGGAATTCTTCTATCTCCGCCAAGGCCTCCTCCCAGCGTCCCAGCTCGCTCAAACAGAACACGATTCCTTCGAGATATTCATACTTGCCCCTTCCCGCCTCCGCGGTCGCTCCCTGGCCCAGTCCCCGGCGGTACCAGGCCAGGGCACGTTCGAGGTGACCTTGCAGATGGAACGCATGGCCGGCGTCAAAAGCCGCCTCCGAGCCGGTGGCGGGATTTTTCACCAACGTTTGGAAAAGGTTTTCGGCCTCGGCGGTACGGTCCGCAGCGACCAGAGCCTTGCCTTTGACCCGCGAGATCCATTCGGTCAGATTGGGATCGACCGAGATCTCCGCGGCCCTCAACGCCGCGTCGGCATTCGGCAGGGCCTCGGCCGGGCGGCCTCCTCTCAAGAGACGTGTGGCTTCCCGCAGAAGCTTATAAGCCTGGCCACGTCGAGCATCCCGCGCGACCACCGGCAATCTCGCGGGAAAGGCCTTCAGGAAGCCGTCGAATCCGATCTCCACGCTGGGGGCATTCTCATAATGGACGGTGAGCGTCCGTCCCTTGTGAAAGATGTCCAGGCGTCCGGGCGTAGCAGGTAGGGCCCTGGGGCCAAGGGCATACCAGAGCAGGTTGCCGACGTTGGCCACATAGGTTTCATCGGGCGAAGAGGCCGCGTACATCGCGTCCCGGCTGGGGAGGCCCTCCCCCACCCAGGGGACGATCTTGA
>DASWQX010000549.1:0-2410 GCA_036403495.1 Thermoanaerobaculia bacterium | reverse complement strand
AGGGCACATGTTCGCGCAGCTCGCCGTCCGCGGCGGCACGCCGGCCGTCCTGGAGTACGTCATGCCGCGTCCGGAGGTGCTGCGCCGCCTGGCCGAGCTCGGCGCCGAGCAGGTTTTCATCTCGGCGCTGGCGCCGTTCGCCTACACGCAGGCCCGCGAGGTCTGCCGCGACCTGCGGTCGCACTTCCCCAAGCTGCGCATCGTCGTCGCCCTCTGGGACCTCCGCGCCGAGGCCGACCGCTACCGCCGGCGTCTGACCGCGGCGGGCGCCGACGAGGTCGTCGCCGCCCTGGAGGAGGCGGTGCGCGCCATCCGCGTGGCGCCGGCGCGCGATGCCGACCCGGCGGCGGTGACGGCGGACCTGCTGAAGGCGATCCGCGGCGCCGACCTGCCGCGGGCCACCACCCTGCTCGCCGAGGCCGAGCGCAAGCTCGCGGTCGAGAGCCTGGCGGTGGACGTGCTGCAGCCGGCGCTGGAGGAGCTGCGGGACGAAGCCGAGGCGGGGCGCATCCCGGCCGACCTGGCGAAGCAGGGGAGCGATCTCCTGCGCCAGACGCTCTTCGCGCTGGGCGACGCCGCGCCGCAGGGCCAGGGGTACCGCGCGCTCGCCGTCTCCGCCTCGGAAGAGGAGGAGGAGATCGGCCTGATGGTCCTCGCCCTGCTGCTGCGGCGGGCGGGTTGGAGCGTCGTCCTCCTCGGCCAGCGGGCGCCGGACGAAGGGCTGGACGACGCGATCGCCTCCGTGCAGCCGCACGCCATCCTCTTCTCGGCCACCCTGCGGCTGAGCGCCAACCGGCTGCTGGCTCAGGCCGAGGCCCTGCACCGCGACTACCCCGGCCTCTTCTTCATCCTCGACGGCGCCGGCTTCCACTCCTCCTCGATCGCGCGGCTCGCCGGCGCCGCCGTCAGGGTCGGCGACGACGCCCGCGACGCCCTGGCCGCCATCGAGCGCCGCATGCCGCCGCTGATCTTCCCCTACGCGATCGAGGATGACCCGGACGCCGCCGCCGACGTGAAGGATCGGGCGGGGGCGTAGGTCCTCATTGCCTGTCCTCCGGCTGCTTACGTCCAGCGAAGCGATTACCAGCGCCTCGCCCTCTTCTACCGCCGTACGGTGGGTGGTGGTATTCCCGCTGCGGCTTTTGCGCGACCATGACGGTGAAGTACGATCGCATCTTGCCGAGAAGAAGGGTCTCCCAGTCGAGTAGCCGTCGGACGGCTTTCTGAAGCGCGGCTTGGCGCCGGGAACCGTCCGCGGTCGTCGGGTCATCCGGCCTCTTGAGGTTCGGGTAGATCAGCGATAGCAGGTTGCCGCCGTAGTCACGCTGTTCGATGATTTCCAGCCAACGCCCGATCGCGGGAACGATCTCACCCGAAGCGACCGCTTCTGTCGGATCTTCTGAATTGATCGGCGCGCGGATCAGGCGCGGCCGCCGGACCGCGGGCGACAGGGCGTAATAGGCGAGATTGGCTGGGAGAAGCCGGAAGGGATGCCATTGATGACGAGACGGTCCCACATATTCATCGGCATAGAAAAGTCCCTGGGGCTGAAGGGCGCATGCCACCAACTTGAGAAGATCGTCCAGGCGGTCGAAGTGATGAAGCGAGGCGTGGAAGAAGATGCCATCAAAGGCCGCTGGCCGCTCCCTCAGGTATTCCCGAGCATCCGTCAGCTCATAAGAAATCCGATCGGCCAAGCCCGCTGAGGCGGCATCCCTGCGGGCCTTCTCCAGAGGCGGACCCGCAACGTCGATCCCGGTAATCCGTTCGCAGATACCTTTCGCCACGAGGTCCCGTTCCAGTGCCCCTGCACCGCATCCGATGGATAGCGCGTTTCGAAGCGGCAGGCGGTCAGAAAAGGCCCGCTGGAACCATTCCAAGGGCCAGCGGCGAGGGTCGCCTGAGATCCGAGCGTTTACCGCTTCTCGTACGGATGTATTACCCAGCCAAATCTCCTCCATATGGCTACCGCCTACATGGCGTTCCAAGTCATTCCAGTACATGGCTGTCTCCCAACGTCACGCCGCCGCCGACGTGAAGGATCGGGCGGGGGCGTAGGTCCTCATCACCACTCGCAGAGCTGCGGTCCCCCCGAGTTCACCCAGAAGAGAGTGTCAGTTCCTTGCTCCTTGTCCTTTCGTGGACTTTTGGTTTCTGCAGAGTCTTGCACACTCGGGGGCGTAGGTTCTCGTTGGGGTGTGCGAAAACGCACCCCTGCCGGAACCAATCCTGCTACCCTGAACGCGATGCTCGCGAAAGGGAGACTCTGGGCAAGCCTGCTGACGCTGGCCCTCAGCTTGAGCGCCGTGGACCTCCACGCGCCCGGCGAGGCTCTCGACGCGCAGATCAATGCGCAAGACCACACCTACTCTCTCAGCGCGCGGCACCCGGGCCGGCCGGCCCACTTCGA
>DASWQX010000548.1:0-3494 GCA_036403495.1 Thermoanaerobaculia bacterium | reverse complement strand
GTACTGGGTCTCCAGCACCAGCAAGGAGGTGAAGGGGCTGAGCACCCGGTGCTTGACGCTGACCTCGACGATCTCCAGGCCGAGCGCCTTGCGCAGGTCGTCGTCGCCGGCGCCGGCGGTCTCGCGCAGATGGGTGAGCCGCTCGATGCGGGCGGCGGCCCAGGCGCGTTCGAGGAGCGGGCGCTCGGCCGATCCGAGGTCGCCGATCTCCTGCGGCTTGCCGTCGAGGCCCTTTCCGTCGAGAACAACGCGGAGCGGGCGGTCCGCCGGCAGGTCGGCGTAGACCAGGGTCTCGTCGCCGGGCTGGACGCCGTCCAGGGTGTCCGGCCAGACCCAGGTCGCGCCGGGGACCTTGACGGCGATCCCGGAGCGGCAGGCGAGGGTCAGCCGGCGGGCGATCTCGGGGAGGGGCGCGGCGCCGTCGATCCGCTGGCCGTCGTGCGCCAGATTGCCGGTGGTCAGCTCGCGCAGGGTTGCCTCGTCGCGCAGGCCGCCGACGGCCAGCACGTCGAGCCGCTCGACCCCCTTGCCGCCGAGGGCGTGGACCGCCGCCTTGAGCGCCCGTCCCTCGGTCTCGCCGGCGGTGGCGACGCCGTCGGTGAGGAGCAGCACGCGGGGGTATTTCCGGCCCTCCCGATCCAGGCGGTCGCCGAGCCAGGCGAGCGCCTGTCCGAGGTCCGAGGCGCCCAGCGGCCGGCGGTCGCGGAGGCGCTGCATCTCCTCCTCGCCGAAGCGGGAAGCCGGGCCTTCGAAGACCGGCACCACCTCCTGGTCGAAGGCGGCGACGCCCACCGGCGTGGCGCCTCCGGAGCCCTGGCGCAGGCCGGCGATCAACTGGCCGAGCCGCCGCACCTGGGCCGCGTAGCCCAGGGCGCGCGAGGCGCTCGAATCGATCAGCACGTAGAGCCCCGCGATCTCCTGCGGCTCAGGCGTGACGGGCGCGGCGATCCGCGCCACGGCGAGGTTCCCCTGCCGCAAGGCAGCTCGGGTGTCCTGGCCGGAGGAATCCGGAGCGATGGTGAAATCGCGGTCGGGGGTCCAGTCTCGCTTGTGCAGCTCGACAACGCGGCGGTCGCTGACCTCGCCGCCGAGGTTGCTGGCCGCGGCGTCCTTGGCCGGCCGGCCGCCGAGCAGCAGGCGGACGTCGAGCCGGCCGACTCGCGCGAGCCCCTGGAGAGGGAGGACGTAGGGTTGATCCGAGCGCGTCAGCGCGTGCGAATAGGAGACGATCAGCTCCTTGCGGCCGCGGGCGGGGATGGGGAAGACCCGCGCCGAGAACTGGTTGCCGGCGTCGGCTTCGAGGAGAGCGGGATCCTGCCGGCGGTGCAGGTAGTCCTCGTAGACCACGCGGGCGCGCTGGCGCTCCACGACCTCTCCCTCCTGCCAGCCGGCGTCGCTCTTCATCGCGAAGCGGCTGAGCGCCGCGCCCGGCGGCAGGGAGATCCGGAACTGCCCCTCGATCACCCGGTCGCGCGGGTTGTCGAACGTCAGGTGGAGCTCGGTGAAGGCGAGCGGCGGCTCCAGCACGCCGTTGGCCTCCAGGGCGACGAGCGAGAGGCCGGTGCCGTCGGACGCGGTGAGGCTGAGGGGCGCGGCCGGCTCGGCGGATTCGCCGCTGGAGCGGTCCGGCGAGCCTTTGGGAAATGAGAACGACGCCGGCTTGAACGCCGCGGCGGCGAAGCCGGAGGCGGAGTGCGCGGCGGCTCCGGCAGTATTGAATGTGGCAGTACTGAATGCGGCAGTACTGGCTGCTGCGGTGATGGTCGCCGGGCTCTGCGCGCGGACGGCGGCGAACAGGATGCCGGCGAAGAGCGGCAGGCCGAGAAGCATGACGTTGCGAGGCATGGAGGTGTCCTCCTCCCGAAACGATGTGACGGGCCCGAGCTTGGGGCCGTACATCTCGGTTAGACACCTGTGGAGGTGAAAACGTGCCCGGGGGGGATCGCTCCTAGGATCGCCCCCACCCCGAAACCTCACCCCCGGCCCCTCTCCCACCGCCCTCCCGCCGGCCGGGAGAGGGGGGGCCCGGTTGAAGCGATGGAGCTTGTAGGGTGCGCTTTGCGCACCGTCAACGTTCATGGCGCGCACAGCGCGCCTTATGAGCGCCATGTTCCCGTTCACAAAGGCCAGGCACTTCGTGGATTTCAATCGAAACTACTGCCTCCGTTGAAATCAGCATCTGCAAGTCCAGCCAGGTTACCTTTAGTGATAGCTTCGATATTCCCGAAGTCGGTTATCTTTGGGGAAAAATAAGGTTTCTTCTTTCTTCTCTTCTCTGGCATTGCCACCCGCTCTCATCAATCGATCGGCTTCCCATGGAAAAGGGCAGCCTCTCGCGTGCCATGACTGAGACACGGAGGAGAGCGAAAGGGTTAGCTTTGGCCGGGCAAGACGTGGCTTGTAGGACGCGCTCTGCGCGCCATGAACGTTGACGGTGCGCACAGCGCACCCTACAGGCTCCATCGCCTCAACCGGGCCCCCCCTCTCCCGGCCGGCGGGAGGGCGGTGGGAGAGGGGCCGGGGGTGAGGCTTCGGGGTGGGGGGCTTGTCCGCGTTTGACCCCCTATCCGCGCCTACCCCGACCGCCGCCCGAAGGCCGTCTCGCGGTCGAGCACTTCCAGCGTCTTGTAGTACAGAACGTCGGCCTCCTCGCGGCTGTTGCCGATGGCGGTGAGGCCGAGCTTGCCGAACTCGGAGACGGCGCCGATGAGGTGGAAGAGGACGCCGGAGTCGGTGCCGTGGCTGTAGTGGAGGCGGTTCTCGGTGAGGATGTCGATCACGTCCTCGGGGAGGAGGCCGCGGTAGGAGTCGGAATGGAGGTTGTCGGTCGCCCGGTAGTACTTGGCGAGTCCGCTCGGGGAGTAGAAGAGGCCGCTGGTATGGTCGAGGCTGCCGCCGGTGAGGAACTGGAGCGCCAGGTAGGGATGGGTGGTGCCCCCCATCCGGAGGTTGATCTCCAGCGCCGCCATCTCCCATTCCGCCGCCGGATCGGCGCGCCAGAGCAGGAAGTCGATGGCGAAGCGGCTGACCACGCCGCGGGCGGCGAGCACCTCGCCGATCCGCGTCGCGGCTTCCAGGATGCGCAGCCGGTAGTCCTCGCGGGCGGGGAAGCTGCAGCCGAGGAAGACCTGGTCGCTCGGTCCCCCCAGGATCTGGTCGTGGGTGGAGATCAGCAGCACCTCGCCGCGCGGGCTGATGCGGAGCTGGGCGCTGGGCGAGACCTTCTCGACCCCTTCGATGAACTCCTCGACGATGCCGCCCATGCGGGAGAACTTGTCGCAATAGGTCTCGAAGGTCTCCTCGGGCACCGAGAACTCGATGCGGTGCAGGGACTCCCGGATCGCCGACCGGCTCTCCACTTCCGGCGCCCGCGGATACCGGAAGATGGCGTTCCCTTCGCCCGAGAAGCTGTCGTTGAGCTTGATCACGGCGCGCCGGATTCCCGGCCGCCGGGCGGCGAGATCGATCAGCGCCTCCTCGATGTCGTCCTGGCT
>DASWQX010000547.1:0-5856 GCA_036403495.1 Thermoanaerobaculia bacterium | reverse complement strand
AGCCCCTGAAGGCTGCACTGAAAAAAGCCTTGACCGATCTCGAGGCTTTGAATCTTTAGACTGGTCTTCGATCAATACGCGCATCGATAGGGTAGCGGCCCGTTGGCCAGAACCGAGGAGATCAGCTCACCCCAGAAGATTCCGAGCTGTTCCTCGGTAGCGCCTGGATCTTCTCCGATGAACGACCGGGTTCCCCTTTCCGCGTCGTCCGCGAGGTTGTAGGCCTCTTGCGAGGTGAAGAGGGGATCTTCGGGCTTTTGCAAGGAGTCCGCCTGCCGGCTTCGCCATTCGGTGATCTTCACGGGCTGTTCGAACAGGGCCGGATCAATCACCAGCATGTCGTCTGGGCCGTCTCCCGTTCGGACCACGGGCGCCACGTGATAGATCCAGTCCACCGCGCACGTTGGACTATTGTCAGTATGAACGGTCAGATCCCCAAAATTCCAGATCTTGGCCACGACTGCCCGGGGATCGCGATCGAAATGGTGCTCGATGAGGCGGGTCATCTCATGGGCTCTCGCCCAGCAGCCGTTCGAGGGGTGCTGAAAGGGGATATGAGGCTGGCGCCGTACCCTGGAGAAGAACATCTCCGCCTCGTCCAGGCTCACGGGAGCCAGATCCTGAACGGGCTGGATCGAAAACAGCGACGTTACCTGAGCAACCTCGGGCTCCGGCGTGATCGGGTTCGCCTTAAGGATGCCGTTGGAGGCGGGATCGATCGCAAGCTCGTACCACCTTCCTTTCGTCAGCGGCTCGACCTCCGGATCCACACGGTGCCGGGCATGGCTGTTCGACAACCGGACTCCGTTCTCAAACACGGCAAGGACCTTCCGCACCTTCGTCACGCCGACCGAGACAAGGCGCTCCTGCTCCTTGGCGACGAACAGGTGGCGTCCCCTCTGTCGAGCGAGGTTTTCGATCTGGCTCAGGAAATTGGCTCGCGCCGAGGGATGGAAGAAATAGGCGTCCTCTTTGGCTGGCGCAGGGAGCTCGTCGCCCGGCTCGATGAAGCTGACGTCAGCCATATGTGATCTCTCCTGAGGGTTGGTCCAATATTATACCCCCATGTCCGTGATCGCCCAACCCCTCCTCCCTCCCGGCCAGACGGCCACCAGGAAGTTCCCCGTCGTCGGCGAATTGGAGCCGCCCGCGGAGGCGCTCGATCTCGACGGATGGCGTCTGGTGATCGACGGTCTGGTGGAGCGGCCGCTGACCTTCACCCATCCGGAGATCCTCGCCCTGCCGCAGCGCGAGCTGGTGGCGGACATCCACTGTGTGACGAGCTGGAGCCACCCCGGGATGCGCCTCCAGGGGACGCCGCTGGCGGTGGTTCTCGGCCTTGCCGTTCCAGCGCCCGAGGCCCGCTTCGTGCGCTTCGAGGCCTATTCCCCTCGCCAGCACGATACGTCCCTGCCGCTGGAGCTCGCTCTGGAGGATACGTGGCTGATCCACAGTCGCGACGGCGAGCCGCTCACCCTCGAGCACGGCTGGCCGCTGCGCACCGTCACCCCCTCCCGCTACTTCTACAAGAGTCTCAAGTGGGTGCGCCGGATCGAGCTGCTGGCCGAGGACCGCCTGGGCTACTGGGAGCGGGAGTCGAGCTATCACAACCACGCCGATCCCTGGCCCGGCGACGAGCGCTTCGTCAGCGGCTCGCTGCCGCCGGACAAGTTGAAAGCCCTGCGCGAGGCGGCGAGCTACGTCCCTTACCGCGGGGCGCGAAAGGTAGTGGTCGGCGCCGACCTGCGCGGCTGGGAACCGAGGACGCGCGATCTCGGGGACCTCCACCTCAAGAACTGCGACCTCCGCGGCGCCCGCCTGGAAGGCGTGGATCTCCGGGGGGCGAACCTGAGCCTGTCCGACCTGCGGGGCGCCCAACTGGCCGGCGCCGATCTCCGTGGCGCCGACCTCGAAGGGGCCGATTTCGCCGGCGCCGACCTGACCGGGGCCGACCTGCGCGACACGTTTCTCTCCGCTACCAAATTCTTCGATCAGGATGGGCAGGCCCGGGTCGAGGGATTGCGCTGGGAGGGAGGTCGCGGGCTCCTGGAGGATCAGGAGGCTTTTCTCCGGCGATCCGCCTGACGGGCCGGGTGCGTATCCTTGACCGAACCCTTTCCTTGAGGAAAATCCATGAGCTCAAACGACCGCGGTGCGTGGCTGGCGAAGCTCGAAGCCTGGCGTGAGAAGACCGACTGGCTCCCCCCTCTCCTGGCCCGGCTCGTCCTGGCCGTCATCTTCATCCAGTCCGGATGGGGAAAGCTCCACAACCTCTCGAACGTCGTCGAGTTCTTCAAGACGCTGGGCATCCCGGCCCCCGGCCTTCAGGCGCCGTTCGTGGCCGGCGTCGAGTTCTTCGGCGGGATCCTTGTCCTCGTCGGCCTGTTCACCCCGCTGGCGGCTTTCCTGCTCGCGGCCACCATGGTGGTGGCGATCCTGACCGCGCGGCTGGGCGATGCCCACACGCTCGGAGCCCTCGCCAACCTGCCGGAGATCTCCTTCCTCGTGCTGCTGCTCTGGCTCGTCTGGGCGGGGGCGGGCAAGATCTCGATCGACTACCTCCTCCGGAAGCGCCGGCCGACTTAATTCTGCTTCGTCAGGTTCACCTTGGCTGTGGCGTTGGCCCTCATCACCCCGGCCCTCTTCTCCCACCGCACTCCCCCCGACCGGGAGAAGAGGGGGGCTCTGCGATGAAAACGTTCCGGAGTCCTGGCGGTGCTTGTCTCCCCTCTCCCGGTGAGGGAGGGTGGGCGGGGGGACGGGAGAGGGGCCGGGGGTGAGGGCTCGGGCGGGCGGCTCCTTTGGCGGCGCCGGTCGACCTGATCCATCTCAGCCTTCCGCTGGCATCTCTCCCGGCATTTCCCCTACATAAGCCGCGCGAGGCCGGATCATGCTGTTCGCGGCGTACTGCTCGATGGCGTGACCGATCCAGCCGATCGTGCGGCCGAGGGCGAAGAGCGCGAGGGGGGTGTGCGTCGGCAGGTCGAGGGCGCGGCTGAGGGCCACCAGGCCGTGATCGATCGTGGGGTGCTCGTGGATCAGCTCGCGGTAGGCGCCGGCCATGGCCAGCGCGAGCTCGACCTCGGGAGAGCCCGGAGCGATCTCCACCGCCATCTCCAGCAGGGCCGCGCCGCGCGGATCGCCGTCCGGATAGAGCGAGTGGCCGCAGCCGGGGATCGGCTCGCCACGGCGCAGGCGGTCCGCCAGCACCCGGCGCGCTCCCTCCGCCGTCCCCGCTTCCCGAAACAGCGCTTCCACCCGCTCCGTGTGCCCGCCGTGGCGCGATCCCTTCAGGGCCGCCAGCCCCGCCGAGACCACGTCCCAGGGCGAGCCGTTGGCCGAGGCCACGCAGCGCGCGGTGAAGGCCGAGACGTTCAGCTCGTGGTCCGCAGCCAGGATCAGCGCCGCGCCGATCGGCCCCGCCACCTCGGGCCGCCCCGGCGCCCAGCCGGCCTGGAGGATCGCCGCGACCGAATCTGAGGGTGGGGATTCGGGATCTCCCGCGGCCACCCGCGCCATCAGGCGGAGGATGCGCGCGCCCGCGGCCGCCACCGCCGCCGGCCGCAGGTCCCAGGCGGCGAGGTCCGCTGCGCCCGCCAGCGGCACGGCCACCTGGCAGCGCTCGATCGGAGTCAGGCCTTCCACGAGGTGCCAGGCGATTCGCGGCGGCTCGCCGGAGACGCCCGAAAACAGCCGCTCCGCCTCGCCCGCGTCGCCCGTCCAGAGCAGCGCCGCCACCTCCTCCACGGTTGCGGTGCGCGCCAACTCCACGGCGTCCCGGCCGCGGTAGTAGAGTCGGCCGTCCCGGATCAGTGTCAACGCGGACTCCAGCACCGGCATCCCCCAGGAGAGGGCCTTGGGAGCCGCCTTCTCGGGCTCCTTCCTCAGCTCCTTCCGGTCCTTCAGCCGCAGCACGTCCTCTTTGGGGTAGCGCCGTGCCCGCGGCTCGCGCGGCACCGCCTCCGAGCGGAGCATCCCCCGGCTGGCGTAGGCGTAGAGCGTCGCCAGCGAGATCCCCAGCTCCGCGGCGGCCTCCTGGGCGGTGAGGAACCGGTCGTTCATGAAACCAAGGTAGCACGGCAAACATTGATTTGTGAATCAAGATTGACAACCCAATCAGGCGGTCGGAAGATGGACTCCGGAAGGAGACTTCGATGGACACCCAGATCAGAGAAGGATTGGAAGGGGTCGTGGCCGCCGCGACCCGTTTGAGCAGCGTGGACGGCGAAGCGGGCGTTCTGCTCCTCGCCGGTTTTCCGGTGGAGGAGATCGCTCCGCGAGCCACGTTCGAGGAGATGACCTGGCTCCTCTGGCACGGCGCGCTACCCACGGCCGCCGAACTGGAGGCGTTCCGCGCCCGTCTGGCATCCCGGCGAGCGCTCCCCGGGGCGACTCTGGAGTTGCTGCGCGAGGCCGCCCACCGGCGAGTGCCGGCGATGGACGCCCTGCGAATGGCCGCCGGCACGCTCAGCCTCGTCGAGGGAGCGGGGGACGATCCGAAGGAGGACGCCCTGTTGCTGACCGCCTCGTTTCCCACGATCGTGGCGTCCTACTGGCGGCAGCTCCGCGGCGAGGAGCCGTTGGCCCCCCGCGCGGACCTCGGGCACGCGGCGAATTTCCTCTACATGCTCGCCGGGGAGGAGCCGTCGGCGGAGCGGGCGCGGGGATTGGAAACCTATCTGAACACCGTGACCGATCACGGTTTCAACGCCTCGACCTTCACCGCCCGGGTGATCGTCTCCACCCGCTCGGACCTGATCTCTGGAATCACCGGCGCCGTGGGGGCGCTGAAAGGACCCCTGCATGGCGGCGCCCCGGGTCCCGCGCTGGATATGGTTTTCGAGATAGGCACGCCGGAGCGGGCGGAAGGAGTGCTGCGCGAGAAGCTCGACCGCGGCGAGCGGCTGATGGGCTTCGGCCACCGCGTCTACCGGGTGCGCGATCCGCGGGCGGACGTCCTCGCCGCAGCGGCGGAGCGCTTCTATCATCTGGGGGGCGACATGGGGCTCTACGAGCTGGCCCGCTCGGTGGAGGCCACGGCCCTGCGTCTGCTTCACGAGCGCAAGCCGGAGCGCCGGCTGGACACCAACGTCGAGTTCTACACCGCGCTGCTGCTGCACGGCCTGGGGCTCCCCACCGAGCTGTTCACGCCCACCTTCGCCGTCGGCCGCGTCGCCGGCTGGACGGCCCACGCCCTGGAGCAGCTCGCCACCGGGCGGCTGATCCGGCCGCAGTCGGTCTACGTGGGGGAGCGGGACCGCCGCTGGGTTCCGGTCGGGGAGCGGGAAAGCCTGCGGGCCGCGGCGACGGTCTAGCGTCGGGCACCCGAAGTTCGGTGCCGTTTCGTCACATCCCCCATCGGGGAGACTTCCCCCCGTCGGGGAGACCCCTCTCCCTCGCGGGAATACCCCTCGTACTCCTTGGGAGATCCCTCTCCCTCGCGGGGATACCCCTCGTACTCCTTGGGAGACCCCTCTCCCTCGCGGGAATACCTCTCGTACTCCTTGGGAGACCCCTCTCCCTCGCGGGGATACCCCTCGTACTCCTTGGGAGACCCCTCTCCCTAGCGGGAATACCTCTCGTACTCCTTGGGAGACCCCTCTCCCTCGCGGGAATACCCCTCGTACTCCTTGGGAGCCCCCCCTCCCTCGCGGGAATACCCCTCGTACTCCTTGGGAGACCCTTGTCTTAGAAGTCCACGCTCCCGCGCGCGCAGGATAGCGAGACGCGGATGCGGGGTTCCTTGCCGGCGCGCACCTCCACCGGGAGCCCGGCGGCGCGCAGGGCCTCCCGCACGGCGTCCGGGGCTGGGTCCTCGAGGGCGAAGCCGGTCAGCCGGCAGCCGGACGGGGAGGT
>DASWQX010000546.1:0-2602 GCA_036403495.1 Thermoanaerobaculia bacterium | reverse complement strand
GGTGCACTCCACCGACCACGTCCTGCCCGGGCAGCCGCCGGTGACGTTCCTGCGCTGCCCGGAGTGCGGCGCCGCCTTCCTCCAGGACCTGACGCCTCCCGATTACGCGAGCGACATGGCCGAGATGCTCGACTACTACGTCGAGCAGGGAGCGGGGATCGACCTCATCGTGGCGCCGCTGCTGCGCCTGGCCCCGCGGACGGTGCGGCGCTGCCTGGAGATCGGCGGCAGCTTCGGTTTCGCCCTCGACTTCTGCCGCTATGCGTTCGGCTGGGAGGTGCTGGAGGTGGACCCCTCGCCGCTCGCCGCGGCGGGCGCCGAGGCGCTCGGGCTCCCCCTGCGCCGCGCGTACTTCAGCGCCGACCTCGACCTCGGCCCCGAGCCCTTCGAGGCGGTAATCCTGTCGGAGGTGATCGAGCACGTCGGCGAGCCGCACGCGCTGCTCGCCGCCATCCGCGACCGGCTGTCTCCCGACGGCCTGCTCGTCCTCTCGACGCCCAACCTCGCCCTGATCCGGCCGGAAAGGGAAGAGAGCATGCTCCGGCGGGCCCTCAGCCCCGGGCTCCACCTGGTGCTCTACGACCGCAACTCCCTCGTCCGTATTCTCACGGAGGCCGGGTTCGCCGCCGTCCACGTCGACGAGTCGCCGGAGACCCTCCGCGCCTTCGCCGGCCGCTCCCCCACCGCGCTCGCCGGGGTGCGGCCGGCCGATCCATCCACCGAACGGGCCCTGCTGCGCGGCTATTTCGCGGCGCGGACGGCGAGCGCTCCGCCGGCGTCCGCCCTCGCCTGCGGCTTCGCCTACCGCCACTTCAAGGAGTGCGTCAACGCCGGCCTGCACGAAGAGGCGGCGGCGAGCCGCGTCCGCCTGGCCCGGGTCTACGCCGAACGCTACGGCCTCGACCTGGAGAGACCGGCCCTGGAGACCGGCCGGACCCTGCCGTACAACCTGCCGGGCGCCCTCTTCTTCTCGGGAATCCTGGAGCTCAACGGCCTCGGCCGCGCCGGCCGCGCCGCCGACTGTTTCGCCGCGGCGGTGGCGGCGGCCGGCCTCGTCGAGCGCCAGACGCCGTTCGGCTTCGGCGACGGCGAGACCGAAGCCCTGCTGGCCCAGAGCCGCAAGCACCTGCCGATGGCGCTGGCGGCGACCGATCCGGACCGGGCGGTGCGCGAGATCGAAGCGCTGGAGCGCGCCGCCGGGACCACCGCGAGCCTCCCCCCGGAGCTCCTGGCCGGGGCCCGCGCGCAGACCTTCATCCGGCTGGTCAATGCCGGCGCCTACGCCGCGGCCGAGCGCCTGGCCCCCGCGATCGCCCGCCAGACCGAGCCGTTCGTTCGCGCCGGCGAACCGAGCGCCGAGGTGCTCGACTGCCTGCACTGCCTCGGTTTCCTGAGCCTCCACGGGACATCGGCGGAGAGCCCGCGGCCGGCGCCCCCCACGGGGACGCTCCGCCGGGTGCGCGCCTTCCTCGCCGCGAGGCGGGGCTAGAGGACAGGCCGCGATGTTCTTCGACCGCTCACCCCGGCCGCCGCGGCGGCCGCTCCTCGTCGCCGAACGCTTCGTCTCCCCCGTCGCGCGCCTCTCCGGCGTGGACCTGCCGCTCGACGTGGTGGCGCGCCGGCTGGCGGCACGGCTGCGCTTCGTCATCCTCCCCGCGGAGGGCGGAGCGGACCGCGCGGCCGACGACCGCACCCTGATCCTCGCCAACCCGGATCTCCGTCCGGAGGAGTCGCTGCGCCTGGAGTTCAGACCGTTCGAAGCGCCGGCGGGCACCGCGTTCCTGCTCGGCGCGTTCGACCTTTCCGCGGATGCCGAGAACGAGGGCGAGCCCTTGCTGAAGGCCGCCAACGATCTCCGGGCCCTCCGCGCCGCCGCCGCCGGCCGGCCGCCAATCGGCCTCGCCTGCCGGGGAGATGGAGAGAGCCCCCTCCCGGGACTGCTGACCGACGAGCGCGTCATGGCGGCGGTCCGCATCCCGAGGATTTCCGCCGCCGGCGCCGATGGCGCGGGCCTCCGCGTCTCCCACGGGCTGGACGCCTTCTGGTGCGACGCCCACGGCCTCTTCCTGCGCGGCTGGATCCACGCCCATGAGCACCGGGTGCGGGCGCTGCGGATCGAATCGGCCGGCCGCTCCGCGCGGGTGGATGCCTTCGCCGACCGCCCCGACCTGCTAGCCCATTACCCGGAGCACGAGCACGTCCGCCATGCCGGTTTCGCCGTCTACCTCGCCTGCCCCCCCGGCCATCCGGTGAGCCTGGTGCTGGAGACCGACGGCGGTACGGCCTGCCGTCCTTTTCCCCTGCCGGAGGGGCCGCTCCCCCGCTGGTCCGAGGTCTCCCGGGAGGACGACGGTGGCACCGGCGAGTCGCCGACCATGCGCCGTTTCGTCGACCTCGCCAACGCCGCCGGCCCCGGCGGCGGCCGCGTGCTCCAGGTCGGCGCGCGCACCCCGGCGGGCCTCGAAGGGATGCCGCCGCGCCCGCTGCTGCGCGGACCGGTGATCGGGCTCGACATCCACCCCGGCTTCCGCGTCGAGCTGGTGGGCGACGCCCATTTCCTCAGCCGGTTCCTGCGCGAGCGCTCCTTCGACGCCGTGGTCTC
>DASWQX010000545.1:0-3552 GCA_036403495.1 Thermoanaerobaculia bacterium | reverse complement strand
CCATCGCCTCCAGGAGGCCCTCGGGGAAGTGGTCCACATCGTGGTCATTTTCGACTACCCGACCGTCGCCTCCCTGGCCGCCTACGTGCTCGACCAGCACCCCGAGGCGGCGCGGCGGTTCGACGCGGCGGGCGGAGCGCCGGCCGGAGCCGCCGCTCCCGCGCTGTCGCGGGGCGTGCTGGTGCCGCTCCAGGCGGGCTCGCCCGGCCGCCGCCCCTTCTTCTTCGTCCATTCGGTGGGCGGCGAGGTGATGGCCTATTTCAAGCTGGCGCGCCTCCTGGGCTCCGACCTGCCCGTCTACGGCCTGCAGTCGCCCGATCCCCCCCTGGAGGACGTGCGCGAGATGGCCGCCTGCTACCTCGCCGTCGTGCGCGAGGTCCAGCCCGAGGGGCCCTACCGGATCGCCGGCTGGTCGATGGGAGGGGCCGTGGCCCTCGAGCTCGCCCGCCAACTGGAGGCGCAGGGGGAGACGACCGAGATCCTGGCGATGATCGACGCCACGGCGCCCGGCCGCTGGGTCGACGAGGCCGAATTCACCAACGCCGAGTGGATGCTCCTGTTCGCGACCGCCCTGGAGCAGATCTACGCCATCGAGATCCCCGAGGGCGTCGACCTGCCGCCGGTCGACCCCGACACGCTCGACATCGACGGCGCCCTCGACATCGCGCTCGACCTCGGCCGCCGGGTCGGCCTGCTGGCGCCCAGCCTTGAGCCCGCCGAGCTGCGCCGCCTCTTCGAGCGCTTCCGCGCCAACCGCAGCGCCCTCCGCACCTACCACGGCCCCTACTCCTACGGCGGCGCCGTCCAGCTCTTCCGCGCCGCCGACGGCAAGGTCCGGGAAACGGAAGAGGATCCCACCCTCGGCTGGGGCGAGCTGCTGGACGGCAGGGTGCGGATCTTCGACGTCCCCGGCGACCACCGGACGATCGTCAAGCGGGGAGCGGAGGCCATGGCGGCCCGGTTGCGGGAGCTGATGGAGGAGTGAGGCGGATCGGCGCGTCCGCGGCCTGCGACCTCATCCCCGGCCCTTCTCCTGAAGGAGAAGGGGGACGCCTCTGGACCGTTTTTGCGCGTTCCAAGCCGTGGCCCTGTACCCGACGAGATCAACCTGCCCGTTGGGCCCTCCCTCTCCTGTAGGAGAGGGACCGAGGGTGAGGTCGCAGGCCACGGGGGGCCCTGACGGAACGCCGGGGCTTGTAGGGCGCGCCGTGCGCGCCGTAAAGTGCGGCTTGAACGGTGCGCACAGCGCACCCTACGGGCTCCACGCCTCGCAGTCGTCCCCCTTCTCCTTCAGGAGAAGGGCCGGGGATGAGGTCGCAGGCCACGGAAGCTCCGACACCCCGTCCACCCCGATAGGAGAACCGATGCCTCACCTGTCCCGCCGAATCCTGCTGCCCGCCCTGCTGGCCGCGGTCACCGCCCTCGCCGCCGCCGCCCAGAATCCCGCGCCGGCCGCTCCGCCCGACACGGTCGCCGGCGACATGCCCAAGGTCCTGCCGCACTTCGACCCGGCGGCGCTCGACCCCTCCGTGCAACCCTGCGACGACTTCTACCAGTACACCTGCGGGAAGTGGATCGCCAAGAACCCCGTGCCGGCCGACCGCTCGCGCTGGGGGCGCCTCTCCGAGCTGTCCGAGCGCAACCAGCACGACCTCCGCGACCTCCTCGACAGCGTCGCCAAGGACGACCCCAAGCGCTCGCCCGTCGATCGCAAGATCGGCGACTACTACGCGAGCTGCATGGACGAGGCCGCCATCGAGAAGAAGGGGCTGGCGCCGCTTAAAGTCCAGCTCGACCGCATCGCCGCCCTGAAATCGAAGCGCGACCTCGCGCCGGTGCTCGCCCGCGCGCAGGCGGACGGCGTCTCCGCCCTCTTCCGCTTCGGCGCCCAGCCCGACTTCAAGAACGCCAGCGTCGACATGGCGGGGCTCGACCAGGGAGGGCTCTCGCTGCCCGACCGCGACTACTACCTCAAGGACGAGGCGCGGTTCGCCGACGTCCGCAAGCAGTTCCCCCTCTACGTCCAGAAGATGTTCGAGCTGATGGGGGAGCCGAAGGAGGCCGCGGCCCGCGACGCCCAGACCGTGCTCGACATTGAGACCGGCCTCGCCAAGGTGGCCCTCGACCGCGTCAAGCGGCGCGACCCCGCCAACCTCGACCACCGCATGACCCGCAAGGAGCTGGAGGCGCTGGCCCCCGGCTTCGACTGGGCCGCCTACTTCAAGGCCTCCGGCGTCCCGGACTTCGCCGAGGTCAACGTCTCCTGGCCCGACTTCTTCAAGGGGATGAACCAGGTCCTCGACGCGCACAGCCTCGACGACTGGAAGGTCTACCTGCGCTGGCAGACCGTGCGCGACGCCTCGCCGCTCCTCCCCACCGCTTTCGTCAACGAGAGCTTCAACTTCTATGACAAGACCCTCAGCGGCACCAAGGAGCTCCGGCCGCGCTGGAAGCGCTGCGTCGAGTTCACCGACCAGCAGCTCGGCGAGGCCCTGGGCCAGCGCTACGTGGAAGCCAAGTTCGGCGCCGAGGGCAAGGCGCGCATGCTGAAGATGGTCGTCGCCCTCGAATCCGCGCTCGACCGCGACATCCGCGACCTCTCCTGGATGACCGACGCCACCAAGAAGCGGGCGATCGAAAAGCGCCTCGCCATCGCCAACAAGATCGGCTATCCCGACCGCTGGCGCGACTACTCGAAAGTGAGGATCGTCCGCGGCGACGCCCTCGGCAACAGCGAGCGCGCCTCGGAGTTCGAAGAGGCACGCAACCACGCGAAGATCGGCCAAAAGGTCGACCCCTCGGAGTGGGGGATGACGCCCCCGACCGTCAACGCCGGCTACAACCCGTTCGAGAACAACGTCAACTTCCCGGCCGGCATCCTGCAGCCCCCCTTCTTCGACAAGGCGATGGACGACGCCGTGAACTACGGCGCCATCGGCGCCGCCATCGGCCACGAGCTGACCCACGGCTTCGACGACCAGGGGCGGAAATTTGACGCCAAGGGGAACCTCACCGACTGGTGGACCGAGGCCGACGCCAAGGAGTTCGAGAAGCGCGCCTCCTGCCTCGCCGACGAATACTCGGCCTTCACCGTCGCCAGCGACACCCACCTCAACGGCCGCCTCACCCTCGGCGAGAACACCGCCGACAACGGCGGCGTCCGCATCGCCCTGATGGCCCTGGAGGAAACCCTCAAGACCTCGCCGGAAGCCCCGCGCGACGGCTTCACTCCCGAGCAGCGCTTCTTCCTCGGCTGGGGCGAGATCTGGTGCGAGTCCTCCACCGAGCAGAACGCCAAGCTGCGGGCCCAGACCGACCCCCACTCCCCCGGCCGCTACCGCGTCAACGGCGTCGTCTCCAACATGCCCGAGTTCCAGAAGGCCTTCAACTGCCCCGCGGGCTCCAAGATGGTGCGCGAGAACGCCTGCCGGGTCTGGTGAGATAACGCTTCGATCAAGCTCCGTGGCCTGCGACCTCATCCCCTATCCCCTTCTCCTAAAGGAGAAGGGGGACGACTGCGATGCGGCCCCAGCCGGGCCCTCCCTCTCCTTT
>DASWQX010000544.1:0-1856 GCA_036403495.1 Thermoanaerobaculia bacterium | reverse complement strand
CGCGCCTTCCCGACTACATGGTTCCGGCGCGCTTTCTGGAGATCCCCGCGATCCCCCTGACGCCCAACGGCAAGGTGGACCGCAAGGCGCTGACCCAGCGCGAGCTGCCGCGGGATGAAAGCAGCGCCGTGGCCGGAGACTGGAGAGCGCCCCGGGACCCTACCGAGGAGCTGCTGGCCGGCATCTGGGCCGAGCTGTTCGGGCGCGACCGGGTGGGGATCGACGAGGGTTTCCTCGATCTCGGCGGCGATTCCCTGATGGCCGCCCGCGTGCTGGCCCGCCTGCGCGGGGAGATCGGCGTCGACCTCCCGCCGGCCTCGGTCCTGGAGGCCAACACCGTCGCCGCCCTGGCGGCGAGGGTGGCGGAAGCCCGCGAGCGGACGGCGCCGAAGCCGGCGGCGCCGGTCGTGGCGCGCCCCCGGGACCCCCGGGGCGAGCCGCTGTCGCCCGTCCAGCGGCGCCTCTGGTTCCTCGAGCGGCTGGTGCCCGGGACGCCGGCGAGCAACATCCCGATCGCGATGCGGCTCGAAGGGCCGCTGGCGCCCGCCGTCCTCGCGCGGGCGCTGGAGGAGATCGCCGCCCGCCACGAGTCCCTGCGCACCACCGTCGATATCGGGCCGGACGGCGAGCCGCGCCAGCTCGTCGCTCGCCCCGCGACCCTGCGGCTGCCGCTGGCCGATCTCTCGGCGCTTCCCGCCGCCCGGCGGCTCGCGGAGCGTGGCCGGCTGGCGCGGGAGGAGGCCCGCCGCCCCCTCGACCTCGACGCCCGGGGCGCGCTCTGGCGCCGGACGCTGATCCGCACGGGCGAGCGAGAGCACGACCTCCTGCTCACCTTCCATCACGTCATCGCCGACGGCGAGTCGGTCGGCGTGATGGAGCGCGAGCTGTCGGCGCTCTACACCGCCTTCGACCTCGGGCTCCCGTCGCCGCTGCCGCCGCTCGCCGCGCAGCCGGCCGACATCGCCGCCTGGGAGCGGGAGCACCTGACCCCCGAGGCTCTGGCGCCTCACCTCGCCTGGTTCCGGGAGCGCCTCGCGGGATCGGTCGGGCTCGACCTGCCCGCCGACCTGCCGCGGCCGCCGTCGCGGAGCTGGCGGGGCCTGAGCCGGGACGTGGCGCTGTCGCCGGCGTTGACGGCCCGGGTCCGCGAGTTCGCGCGAAGCCGGGGCGCCACCCCCTTCATGGCCCTCTTCGCCGCCTGGGTGGCGCTACTGCGGCGGGTCACCGGCCAGGATGACGTCGTGTCCGGCACGGTGCACGCCCATCGCGGCCGGCCGGAGGCCGAGCCGCTGGTCGGTTTCTTCGCCAACAGCCTGCCCCTGCGCGTCGAGATCCCCGGCGACCCCCAATTCGGCGACCTGCTCGCCGCCGTGCGCGCCGGCGCCTTCGGCCTGCAGACCTACCAGGACCTGCCGCTGGAGGCGCTCGCCGAGATCCTGCGGCCGGGGCGGGCCGCCTCCGCCGAGCCGCTCTTCCAGACCTTCTTCGCCCTCCATGCCAACGCCGGCCGCCGGGAGGTGGCGCCCGGCCTGACCCTGGCCTGGACCGAGGAGGATCACGGCGCGGCGCAGTTCGACCTCCTCCTCGACCTCGAGGAGCGCAAGGAGGGGATCGCCGGCCGCCTCTCCGCCAGCGCCGACCTGTTCACGCCGGCGGCCGTCGAGCGGCTGGTCCGCGGCTGGCTGGCGCTGCTCGCCGACGCCGTGGCGCGGCCGGAGGCGCCGGTCTCCACCCTCGCCCTGCTCGACGCCGAGGAGCGCCACAAGCTCCTCGTCGAGTGGGGGCGCGCACCGCACCCGCCGGTCTGGGACCAGTCGGTGCCGGCGCGCATCGCGGCCTGGGGCGCGTCGGCTCCC
>DASWQX010000543.1:0-1620 GCA_036403495.1 Thermoanaerobaculia bacterium | reverse complement strand
AAGAGTTCAGAAGCTGAACTAGATATGTGCGAGGCTAGGAAATCATATCCGTTCTAAACGGTGGCTCTCCTGCTCCTGCCTTCAACCTCTTCCACCTAGGCTTGGCTCGCCTCCCGCCCTTCCTCGTCGTAGCCCTTCATCAGCGGCTTCTCCCAGGAGGTCGGCGTCGCAACTTGACGCCCGAGCAAGTCTTTCATGCTCGTCAGCCAGACGATCGTAGAGATTTTCCTCCTCTGCTAGATCGGTTTCGATCTCCTCCCGGTTCGCGTGATAGTAGGCGAGGGCTGCATAGACCTGAGCCAGGGAAAGATGCCCAAATTGATCGGTGATCTCCTCGGGAGTCAGTCCCCGCTTGTATCGAATCACAATCGCATTAACCGAAGCATCGGTGCCGGTCAGGATCGGACAGCCATCGGGATCTCGCGCGATCAGCGTACCGATATCGTTGATAATGGCCATGGGGCGGCGGCTTCGTGGGGCTCCGGAGCAGAAGGGGATGCGGAGGTCGCGGCCGGGATTCAGAGGCGTCTCTTCCAGGTATCCTGATGCTGGCGCTTATGAATCACGGCGAAGACGAAGATCTCCTCTTCATTGACGAGATAGTAGATCTCGTACTGAAACTTTCCAACGTCGATCTTGCGGACGTCTTTTTCGACGATTGGGTACGCGAGAGGATGACGGGCAATCTGCTCAAACTGTCTGCGCGCACGGGTTAGAAAATCTTCGCCGAGTCCGGGTTGTTCTTTCTCATAGCGCTTTATCTTTCGGAGGTCCGATTTCACCGCCGGATCGAACTCGAACCGTCTCACAGGTCCGAGAACAACTCTTCGAGAGAGATCGGCTTGGTCTTGCCCGCCTTGTAGGCGTCATAGCGCTCTTTGACCTCTGGCGGCAGGCGCCCCTCCCCTTCTCGGCACTCTTGACCGGCGATGACGGCGGGGTCCACATCTTCGCGCTTGGGATCTTTGAGAGCCATGATGATATGTCCTCCAGACGCGATTCTACACCGGAGTCGCTGGAGGCGCCACCGGTTCCTTCCCCTCCCCATACGTCTTCAACAGCGGCTTCTCCCGGCCCAGCTTTTCCTCGGCGGCTTGGATGAGGTCGGCGAGGCCCTGGCGCTTGGCGGCGCTGACGGCGACGGCTTCGAAGCGGCGGGCGAGGGCGGCGGCTTCGTGGGGCTCCAGGAGGTCGGTCTTGTTGAGGACGAGCAGGCGCGGGATCCCCTCCAGGTGGAGCTCGGTCAGGAGTCGCTCGACGGCCTCCAGCTTCTGCTCCAGGCGCGGATCGGCGGCGTCCACCACGTGCAGAAGGAGGTCGGCGTCGGCCAGCTCTTCGAGGGTGGCTCGGAAGGCGGCTACCAGATCGGGCGGCAGGTCGGCGATGAAGCCCACCGTGTCCGTGACCACCACCGCCCCCTCGCGCGGGAAGCGCAGGCGGCGGCTGGTGGGGTCAAGGGTCATGAAGAGCTTGTCCTCGGCCTCGACCTCGCTGCCGGTCATCGCGTTGAGCAGCGTGCTCTTGCCGGCGTTGGTGTAGCCGATGATCGAGAGGACGGGCACCCCTTCCTCCCGTCGGCGGCGGCGCCGCAGGTCGCGCTGGCGCGACAGCGACTCGACC
>DASWQX010000542.1:0-1662 GCA_036403495.1 Thermoanaerobaculia bacterium | reverse complement strand
AGGTCGGTGACGAGAACGGCCCCCGCGCGGGCTTCGTCGAGCACCGCACCACCCTGTGGCGGACCTACGAGGCCCTCGCGAAATCGGGGGGCGCCATCGCCATGCGCAAGGTCAACCACCGCCGCGAGATCTACCCCGTCTTCCGCGAGCTGTTCGGCCGCAAGGACGCGCGGGCGGAGGCGGAGGCGTAGCGTCGAGGCACGGGACCAAGGCGTGGGCGGCTGCGCCGGGAACCAGAACATGGGCGGCGGCGCCGCCTGTCGGGACGAGACGCGTCTCCCCCGAGGGGGGAGGGGACGAGGAAGAGGACCGTTTTCATGGTCGGCAGCCTGAGCCGCACGAAGCCCCAGACCATCTCCGGATCGGCGAAGCCGCTCTTCACCGGCAACGACTGGGATTTCGACACGATCCGGCGCATCCACGACGCCTGCGAGGCGGTCGCGGGGCCGGAACTCGGCCTGTCCTGGTATCCGAACCAGATCGAGATCATCACGGCCGAGCAGATGCTCGACGCCTACGCGTCGATCGGCATGCCGCTGTTCTACAAGCACTGGTCCTTCGGCAAGCACTTCGCCCAGCACGAGGCCGGCTACCGCCGCGGCCTGATGGGGCTGGCCTACGAGATCGTCATCAACTCCGACCCGTGCATCTCCTACGTGATGGAGGAGAATACGGCGACGATGCAGACGCTGGTCATCGCGCACGCGGCCTTCGGCCATAACCACTTCTTCAAGAACAACTATCTCTTTCGGCAATGGACCGATGCCGAGGGCATCCTCGACTATCTCGACTTCGCCAAGAGCTACATCTCGCGCTGCGAGGAGCGCTACGGGCACCAGGCCGTGGAGCAGGTGCTCGACGCCGCGCACGCGCTGATGAGCCAGGGCGTCCACCGCTACCCGCGCAAGAAGCGCCCCGACCTCGCCTCCGAGCAGCGGCGCGAGCGCGAGCGGATCGAGCACGGCGAGCAGATCTACAACGACCTCTGGCGCACGCTGCCCCAGAAGGCGGCGGGCTCCCGGCCGGACCTCGCCGCCGAGCGCCGCCGGGCGCTCCTCGAACTCCCCCAGGAGAACATCCTCTACTTCCTGGAGAAGGTCGCCCCGCGCCTGCGCCCCTGGCAGCGCGAGATCCTGCGCATCGTCCGCCTCGTGGCCCAGTACTTCTACCCGCAGCGCCAGACCAAGGTGATGAACGAGGGCTGCGCCACCTACTGCCACTACCGGATCATGAATTCCCTCTCCGAGAAGGGCCTGATCGGCGAGGCGGCCTACCTCGAATTCCTGCAATCCCACACCAACGTCATCCGCCAGCCGAACTACGACGACCGCTCCTACGGGGGCCACAATCCCTACGCGATCGGCTTCGCGATGATGCAGGACATCGCCCGGATCGTGGAGCAGCCGACCGCGGAGGACCGCCAGTGGTTCCCCGAGATCGCCGGCACCGGCGACGCCATGGCGGTGTTGCGCGACATCTGGGCGAATTACCGCGACGAGAGCTTCATCGCGCAGTTCCTGAGCCCGAAGCTGATGCGCGAGATGCGGCTGTTCCACGTCGTCGACGATCCGGACGAGGCGGAACTGCGGGTCGAGGCGATCCACGACGAGCGTGGGTACCGCAAGATGCGCCGCTCCTTCGCCCGCCAGTACGACGTCGCCT
>DASWQX010000541.1:0-3882 GCA_036403495.1 Thermoanaerobaculia bacterium | reverse complement strand
ACACGAGCCATGGCCTGAACAGGATCAACCGCCCGACCCTCACACGAAAATTCCGATACTACCGCGACCATGAGGCTGTCCTGCTTTCATCCGGCTAACCATCTCGACCTCTGGCCCTTTTCGGATCAGGGCGTTTTGCGCTCGAGGCCGAGCGGTGCCGCCGCGCTGAAGTCTTCCAGTACTTCCAAAAGGCCTTCCGGCTGCACCTTCACCGATCCCGCAAACGGATAGTCGATGGCGCTGATGACCAGCAACCCGGAGAAGATCAGGAAGGCCAGGATCCCCGTCATCAACGCCTGGATGCGCACGTTCTCGCTGCCGAAGAACAGCGTGAAGCCGACCGTCAGGACGGCACCGCTACAGAGCACGAACCAGAGCACTCCGGGGACGACGCCCGAGGCCAAGACAAGCCTCGTGCGGCGGGCCTGCGTCACAAGGTCGAGCTGGTGGAGGGCCTCGGCCAGCAGGGCCGTCCCGCGGTTGTCGCCAGGGGCGAAGGTCAGCAGCGCCGCATAGGCAGCGCCCAGGGCCCGCGTCGTGGCCGGGCTATCCGTGCCCCGCCCCATAGCGGGCCAGTCTTCCGCGGCGGCTGTTCTGATGTAGCGGCCCAGGCTGTCGCGGAGCGCGCTGCCGGGATCGCCGCCGATCCCGTCCGCCAGTCGGTACAGCGTGGCAAGCGCACTGGCCTCCCGGGCCACGACGTTCTCCGCCTCGCTGAACTTTTCCCACACGACGATCACAGCAAAGGCCAGCAGCACCGCGTAAAGCACGCCGACGGTTGCGAACTTGAAGCCGGCGACCTCGTTGTTAACCCTGAGCCGGTCTAGGCTGACGCGCCGGCGAATAAGGACTGGGCCGGCCATCGCCAGGAGCGTTGTCAAGCCGACCAGAAGGGCACCGGACAGCCACAGCGGCAGGGTGTTCAGGAAAACCACATCCGTCTCCCCCGCCTCCGCTCCGGTTTCGCTGACGCTCTCCATCAGCACCATCGCCCACCCCCCACTCGAAGCCGCCCTGAACCGGTGGAAAAGGACTGCCGAAAGGCAGGGGCTGATCCGATCAAGCCAACAAGATTCGTAGACGTTGCAAACAGAAGGGCTACTGCCACGGGCAGAGGTGGTTCTGTCACGGAAAACTACAATGTCATTGGGGACCGGCCGCTTTCAACGTCCGAGTTTGAGCCGGTCAATTCAGCAGATGCAGACCGGCGAGGATGAAGATCGCCAGGAAGGTCGTCTCCGCCACAATGAGGACGATGGCTTGGCCGCCGACGTCGAGGATCGTGCGAAGGCTCGTCTTCATGCCCACCGCCGCAATTGCAACCAGCAGGGCCCAACGGGACAGGTCGCTCACGAAATTCCTGATGACTGCGGGGACGAGGCCAATGGAATTGACGGTCGCGAGAGCAAGGAACGCCAGCACGAAGCCCGGCACCAGCGGCGGGCGGGGGTTACCGGCGTCCTCCGCCCCACTCCGGGCGCGGATGGCGAGGGAGAAACATAGGACCACCGGCGCAAGCAGGGTGACACGGAAGAGCTTGACCAGCGTCGCGGTTTCGCCGGTCTCATCGGATATGGAGAAGCCGGCACCTACGACTTGGGCGACATCATGAATCGTGCCGCCTAAGAACACGCCGGTCGCGAGCGGTCCGAGCCCCGCCACCGAGGTGATCACGGGATAGACGATCATTGCGATCGTGCTCAGCACCGTCACGCCGAGCACGGTGAAGATAAGATTGCGTTCCGAATGCTCGTTCTTCGGCAGAACAGCAGCGATCGCCATGGCTGCAGACGCCCCGCAGATCGCCACAGCTCCACCGGTCAGGAGCGCAAAGCGCCATCCGCGCCTCAACAGTCGTGCGCCAAGCATTCCGAATAGGATGGTCAGGACAACCCCGGCGACGACCAAACAGATGACACCGAATCCCAGGCTCGCCAGAAGCTCAACGCTGACCCGGATCCCGAGGAGCGCCACGCCGAAACGCAGAACTCCCTTCGCGCTCACGGCGATCCCCGGCACGCAACGACCTTCCTCCGCAAGGAAATGGAAGGCAATACCGAGCAGCAGCGCCATCAGCATCGCCGGCGCACCGTAATGATCCGAGAGGAATCGGGCGGCCACGGCGACGACGACCGAGACAAGGAACCCCGGCACGAGCAGTATCAGGTTCTCTGGCAAGTGAAGCCGCGATGCGCGTGCGGGAGGGCGATCTTGGGCCATGTCCAGTCCCATTCTGGGTCTGCTACTGCTGCCGAAATAGGATCAGAGGTGACAAAGCTGGGCGGACTGGATCGTCCCTTGCCGTGTCAAAAGCAATCTACCTTCGACTGCCCTACCCTGCCCGCAATGGCGGCTTGGAGCAGGCTTTCGTGGAAGCCTGTGACCGCGATGCCAGTGTGGACGCCTTCTGCAAGGTGAGCGAGCAGAAGCACACCTTCGCCCGGCTTCGCTACACCCAAGAGGGGCTGAATGTCTGCAACGGCAACCAGATCGAGGACAGCCGGGCCTGTGAGAACGTCCGCTGCCCCGTGTTCGAGACCTGCGCCCGCGTGCCACTACGACCGGAGCGGCTCCCTGTCTGATGCTCACACGATGGCGCGGACCACGCCGCCATCCACCCTCAACGCCGCGCCGGTGGTCGCGCTGGCAGCCGGTGTGCAGAGGTAGGCCACCATGCTGGCGACCTCCTCGGTGCTGGCCAGGCGTCCGATTAGCGACGTGGGCCGGTGTTCCTTGACAAAGGCCCGGCCTGCAGCATCCAGATCGCCCGATCCGTCGCTGCTCCCCATTTTGCCGAGGAACTCTGCAACGCCCTCTGACAGGGTGGGGCCGGGCAGGACGGCGTTCACCGTCACCCCGCTTCCAGCGACCGTTTCAGCCAACCCCCGGGACACGGCGAGCTGCGCGGTCTTGGTCATACCGTAGTGCACCATCTCGATCGGGATCTGGAGGGCCGACTCGGAGGAGATGAACACGACCCGGCCCCATCCGCGTTCGGCCATGCGGGGCGCGTAATGGCGCGCGAGCCGGACTCCGCTCAGCACGTTGACCTCGAAGAACCGCCGCCAATCCTCGTCTGGGACCTCGAAAAACGGCTTCGGTTCGAAGATGCCGGTGTTGTTGACCAGAATATCGATGTCCGGAACAGCCTCGATCACCTTCGCCGCGCCCTCCGGGGTTCCGACATCGCCCGGTGCTGAGGCGAACCGGCCATCGGGCACCTCACGGCGTAGGATCGCGATCGCCTGCGCGATCCGCTCGCCAGTTCGCCCATTCACGGCGACCTCGGCCCCGAGTTGCGCCAGTGCCTTGGCGATAGCAAGGCCGATGCCCGCGGTAGAGCCTGTGACCAGCGCACGACGGCTGCTCAGATCCAAATCCATCACAGACACCACCGGACTCGTCGATGCCCAATAACGCGCCCGGAGCCCGAGTTGATCCGGCTATGTTCGCGAGCAGGTTTAGGAGCAAGGTTTCTGGCTATCTTCCCCTGATTTGTTGAGTGCGTCAGGTGACCGTATTCGAGACCTGCGCCCGCGTACTACGGTCAGCACGGTTTTCAGAAGCAGCATGAACCCGGGCACATACCTACGGGTTTACGGCCCCTCGACTAACCCGCCTTGGGCGACCCTGCGTCGGTCCGGCCCCGCATGGGACAGGGGAACGCTTTGCTCAGAGCCGGGATAACGAGGGCCGTAGCTCGGAGGTCGAGGTCCGCTCGATGCGCGCGAGCGTACTTGGTGAAAGCCCGCACAAGCTCCATCCGGGTCGTCTCGGGCGGCACACAGGAGCCGATCAGAGATGGCCCACCCTCTTCCTCTACGGTCGCGGCGAGGTCCTGGACAGCCCCCATGTAGAACCAGCACGCGGCGGCATCCTGGC
>DASWQX010000540.1:0-3634 GCA_036403495.1 Thermoanaerobaculia bacterium | reverse complement strand
AGGAAACCTGGCATCGCTCTCCACGTTCAAGCATCTTCCCCTCTTCCCTGTCCCGGGCGTAGACTTCGGCGACACTGTGGATTCAAGCACCGGGAATTCAAGCGAGGGAACCTGACCGGCCGGCCGCCCCCTCGGCGGCCTGCCGGCGTCATGATGCGGAGCCGAACCGTCCATCTGCCTGGAGGCCCATTCTCGCGTGAGCTGCTGCTCGACGCGACGGTGGGGGCCGGACGTCCGCCCGACGTCGTGCTGGCTTTCCTGCCTCCCGAGGAGGGGCTGCGCGACACGCTGGCGACGCTGACCTCGGTGTGGCCGGACGCTTTGCGCCTCGGCTGCGAGGCGGTGACGCAGTTCGCCGGCGACGCGACGACCGGCACCGGAACCCTCCAGCTCTTCTGGTTCGACGATCCCAAGCATCACCGCGCCACCCTGGAGGTGATCCCCGGCACCCACGGCGAGCCGCCGACCAGCCGGCGGGTCGAGGCGGTGGCGCGGCGGATCGCCGCGGCGGACGGGGCGCTGCTGCTGGTCGACGGCCTGCGGTTCCCCATCGAGCGCTTCCTCGGCGAGCTCCGGCGGACGCTGGTCAGCACGCCCCCCTTCGTGGCCGGCGGCCTGGCCTCTCAGCGCGAGCCGGTGACGCGGGCGGGATCGCGGGTGTTCATGGGCGACCGCGTGCTCCCCTCCGCCTGCCTGGTGCTGACCCTGCAAGGGGTGGAGATGCAGGTGGAGGTGGTGCGCGGCTGGAGCCCGGCCTCGCCGGTCTACACGGTCACCCGCGCCGAGGGGGGGCAAGTCCACGAGATCGACGGCGCGCCGGCGGCCGACTGGTACCGCCGCTTCTTCTCCGTCGACGGCGAGCTCGCCCCGATGCCCGCTTCGGCCAACCGCTTCCCGCTGATCGTCGAGGGGCCGCGGCCGGAGCGCCAGGGGCTCTACCGGAGCATGCGCGCCTTCGACGATCCCGCCGGCACCGTCACCTTCCTGGGCGACGTCGAGACCGGCGACCACGTGCGGCTCGGCATGGGCAACGACATCTCCCTGCTGCGCACCGCCGCGGAGCTGCCGGCGGGGCTCGCTCCCGAGGCCGCCATCCTCTATTCCTGCATGGGGCGCGAGGCGGTTCTCGGCGACCGCTCGGGCGACGAGGCGGCGGCGATCCGCGCCGCGCTCGGCGGCATCCCCTTCTCCGGCTTCTTCACCTGCGGCGAGATCGGCCCGACGCCGCGGGGGAACCTCGCCTTCTACAACCTCACCGCCATCCTGGTGCTCCTCCGCGAGGTGGGCGCGTGACCGCCGGGCCGCTCGACCTCGACAACGCGATCCTGCGCAATCTCCTCGCCGAGACGACGCGCGCGTACGAGACCCAGATGGACGAGCTCTACGCCGAGAAGGAGCTCGCCCAGGTCACCCTCGCCTCGATCGGCGACGGCGTGCTCGCCACCGACAATCATGGATGCGTCAAATACCTCAACCCAGTCGCCGAGAAGCTCACCGGCTGGGACCGCGCCGCCGCCCTCGGCCGGCCGCTCCCCGAGATCTTCCATCTCACCGGGCAAGGAGGCGACCGCGAGGACATCGAAAAGCTGCTGCACTGCTGCCTGGAGGAGGGGCAGAGCTTCCGGCTGGCCGAGCGCGTCACCCTCGAGCGGCAGGACGGCCGGCGCTACGCCATCGAGAGCACCTGCGCCCCCATCCGCGCCCTCGACGGCGCCATCGTCGGCACCGTGCTGGTCTTCCAGGACGTCTCGGACAAGCGGCTGATGGCCCTCCAGCTCGCCCACCAGGCGACCCACGACGAGCTGACCGGGCTGCTCAACCGCCAAGCCTTCGACGGCCATCTCCAGCGCGCCCTCGAGGAGGCGCGCGGGCTCGCCAACACCCACGCGCTCTGCTACATGGACCTCGACCAGTTCAAGCTGGTCAACGACACCTGCGGCCACCTCGCCGGCGACGAGCTGCTCTGCCGCGTCACCTCCCTGCTCCAGGACTCGATGCGCGACACCGACCTGGTGGCCCGCCTGGGGGGCGACGAGTTCGCCGTGCTGCTCTCCCGCTGCAGCCTGGCGGACGCCGAGCGGCGGGTGGAGGAGTTCCACCACACGCTCCAGCAGTTCCGCTTCACCTGGCGGGACAAGACGTTCACCGTCGGCGCCAGCATCGGCATCGTGCCGATCACCCGCGCCTTCCGCACCGTGGCCCATCTCCTCTCGGCCGCCGACCACGCGTGCTACGCGGCCAAGGACAAGGGGCGCAACCGGATCCAGGTCTATCAGGAGGACGACGACACCTTCGTCCGCCGCCACGGCGAGATGAACTGGGTGGTGCGCATCCAGCAGACCCTGGAGGACGACCGCTTCCGCCTGTTCGCGCAGCAGATCCAGCCGCTGTCGCCGAAGGCGCCCTCCGGCCTCTACTTCGAGGTGCTGCTGCGGATGGCCGAGGACGACGGGCGCATCCACCTCCCCTCGGACTTCCTGCGCGCCGCCGAGCGCTACGGCCTGATGAAGGCGATCGACCGCTGGGTGATCCGCAAAGCCATCCACACCCTGCGCGATCAGCCGGCGCCCTTCCTCGACCTGCTGCAGCTCTGCGCCATCAACCTCTCGGCGGTGTCGCTCGGCGACGAGGGTTTCTTCGAGTTCGTCGCGGCCGAGCTCGCCGACTCGGGGGTGCCGCCGGCCAAGCTCTGCTTCGAGATCACCGAGACGGCGGCGATCGAGAACCTGCCGCAGGCGCAGCGGCTGATGGCCCGGCTCGCCGGCCAGGGGGTGCGCTTCGCGCTCGACGACTTCGGCACCGGCATGTCGTCCTACAGCTACCTGAAGGAGCTGCCGGTCTCCTTCCTCAAGATCGACGGCAAGTTCATCAAGGACATCGTCACCGACTCGCTCGACCGGGCGATGGTCGAGTCGATCAACCAGGTGGGGCACGTGATGGGAGTCCAGACCGTGGCCGAGGGGGTGACCAACGCCGCCGTGGTCGAGCGCCTGCGGGCCCTCGGGGTCGACTACGCGCAGGGGAACTGGATCAGCCCGCCCCGGCCGCTGGCGGGCGCCGTGGCGGCGGACGGGCGGGAGGCGGTCGCGCCCGCGGGCTCGGCGGAGGATCTGGCGTAGAGGCTGATGACATCGGCCGCGTCCCCCTGTAGGATGAGGCGAAATTTTTAGGGGAGAACCTATGGCGGAAAGGCCGGAAAGCAGCGCCACGGCGCCGAGCCCCAGCAAGGAAGCGTCAACGGGCTTCGTCCGCGAGCTCGGGCTGCTCGACTCGACCATGATCGTGGCCGGCTCGATGATCGGCTCCGGCATCTTCATCGTCCCGGCGGAGATCTCCCGCCAGGTGGGCTCGGCCGGCTGGCTGCTGATGGTCTGGGTGGTGACGGGGCTGCTGACGGTCGCCGCCGCCCTCTCCTACGGGGAGCTGGCGGCGATGATGCCGAAGGCGGGCGGGCAGTACGTCTACCTGCGCGAGGCCTGGTCGCCGCTCTGGGGGTTCCTCTACGGCTGGACGCTCTTCCTGGTGATCCAGACCGGCACCATCGCCGCCGTCGCGGTCGGCTTCGCCCGCTATCTCGGCGTCCTCGTCCCCCACATCGGGCCCGAGGACTGGATCGTCGGCCCCATCGACCTGT
>DASWQX010000539.1:0-11218 GCA_036403495.1 Thermoanaerobaculia bacterium | reverse complement strand
GCCGGTGACCACGTCGCCGGTGGTGACGATCGGCACCAGCTCGACGGTGAGGCCGGGGTGAGCGGCCTCCAGCGCCCGCGCCATCATCCCCGACTGGGCGAGGGCGAGAGGGCTGCGGCGGGTGCCGAGGCGGAGGTGGAGGGCGGGATCGGGGATGGCGTCAGTCTTCGTCGTCGGTGTCGGCATCGGAATCGAGATGGAACAGCTCGCGCACCAGATCGAGCCGGGAGAGGTCGGGGCCGCCGTCGCGGGCGCGCAGACGGCTGCTGGGGTGGTGGAGGATCTTGCGCACCAGCGAGCGGGTGAGCCGCTCGAGCTCGGCGTGGGTCTCCTCGGGGAAGCGGGGGAGGACCTCGGCCAGCTCCTGCCGGCGGATGCGCTCCGCCTGTTTCTGCATGCGGGCCACCAGCGGCTCGGCCTCCAGCCCGCGGAACCAGGAGCGGAAGTGGCCCAGCTCCTGCTGGATGATCTCCTCGGCCCGCGGCAGCTCCTCGCGCCGCCGCTTGAGGTTGCGCTCGATCAGGTGGTTGAGCGAGTCGACGGTGTGGAGGAAGACGTTCTCCACCCGGCCGGCCGCCGGATCGACGTTGCGCGGCACCCCGAGGTCGACCACCAGCAGCGGCTTGGCGGGGCGGGAGCGCATCGCCTCCTTCAGCTCGCGGCGGGTGAGCACCGGCTCCTCGGCGCTGGTCGAGGCGATCACCAGGTCGGCCGTGCGCACCGCCTCCAGGCGCTGGTCGAAGGTGAGCAGCTCGGCGCCGGTGAACTCCTCCTGGAACTGGCGCGCCCGCTCGGCGCTCCGGTTGGCCACCCGGAGGTCGCGGGCGCCGCGCTCGATCAGCGGCCGGGTCACCGAGCGGGCGATGTCGCCGGCGCCGATCAGCAGCACCCGGCAGTCGTCGAGCCCGCTGAAGATCTGCCGCGCCAGCTCGACGATGGCGTAGCCTAGCGACACCGCCCCGGAGGTGATCGCCGTCTCCAGGCGCGTCCGCTTGCCGGCCGTGGTGGCGCTGCGCAGCAGGCGCTTGAGCACGGGCCCTTCGGCACCCATCGCCTCCGCCAGCGCCGCCGCCGCCTTGACCTGGCCGAGGATCTCCGGCTCGCCGAGCACCATCGACTCGAGGCCGCTGGCCACCGCCAGCAGGTGGCGGGCGGCCTCGCCGTTGCGCTTCACGTACAGTCGCCCCGGCCGCTCCAGCTCCGGCTCGCGGGCCAGGAAGATCATCTCCAGGCCGGCCTGGTAGGCGCCGTCCTCGTCGCGCGGCTGGAGGTAGATCTCGGTGCGGTTGCAGGTCGAGAGCAGGAACGCCTCGGCCACCTCGGCGCGGGCGATCAGGTGGACCAGCGCCTTCTCCGCCTCGTCCTTGTTGAACGCCACCCGCTCACGCAGCTCGATGGGCGAGCAGCGGAAGTCGGTGCCCACCAGGAGCAGCGGCGGATCGGGACGGCCGGCGGTGGCGTTGGGATCGTTGGGATCGCTGGACATGCCGGGCGAACCCCTAGAGGAAGCCGTGGAAGTCCGTGAAGAAGAAGTTGACCGCCACCAGCGAGAAGAGGATCGCGCCGAAGCCGGCGAGGCTGGCGAGGGCCGTCTGCCGACCCTGCCAGCGGTGGAGCCGGCGCATCAGCAGCGCCGCCGCGTAGAGCACCCAGGTGGCCAGCGTGAACAGGATCTTCGGATCGTGCAGCCAGCCGTTGTGGTAGAGCCGCTCGGCCCACACCGCGCCGGTGGCCACCGCGCCGGTGAGGGTCAGGAACCCCACCCAGATCGCGCCGATCATCATCCGCTCCAGCACCTCCAGCGGCGGCAGCTTGCCGTAGAAGGTGGAGAAGCGACCCGCCTTGAGGTCGCGGTAGAGCTGGAGGAAGAGGAAGGCATAGGCGGCGCTGACCACGAAGGCGGCGTAGCCGAGCAGGGCGAGCGAGACGTGGAGCGCGAAGAACCAGTCGTGGAAGATCGCCCGGTCCGGCGGGTTGGGGCGGGTGAGCAGCGACGACAGGAGCTCGAAGAAGAACACCAGCGAGACCAGCCAGAAGCCGGTCGAGCGCGCCCGCCCGTGCCACTCCACGAAGACGTAGACCACCGCCACCGCGAAGGCCACCACCGCCAGCGCCTGCGACACCGTGGCCGCGGGAAACTGCCGCCACTGGACCGTGGCCGCCGCCAGGAAGGCGAAGTGGAGCAGCACCGTGCCGCGCAGCGCCGGCGTCGCCGTGCGCTCGGCGAACGGCTGCGAGGAGAAGAAGAGGAAGCCGTAGTCGATCGCCACCAGCAGGTAGGCGAGCGGCAGGAGGATGTTGGCGACGTCGAGAAAGGTCTGCAAGGTTCGTGGTCCCGAGGTTTGTCGTCCGGATGCTAGCACCTTCTTGCCCCCCCTCCCATCCTCTGGTACTGTGACCGGCCGCCCACTCCGCGCGGAGTGGACCGGGATAACCGACAAGAAGCGGAGCAGACATGGCCAACGCCGTCATCGTGGGGATGCAGTGGGGGGACGAGGGCAAGGGGAAAATCGTCGATCTCCTCTGTCCGGCCTTCGACGGCGTCGTGCGCTATCAGGGGGGGCACAACGCGGGGCACACGGTGAAGTTCCGCGACCGCCACTTCTCGCTCCAGCTCATCCCGTCCGGGATCCTCCATCCGGACATGCTGTGCGTCCTCGGCAACGGCATGGTGGTGGCGCCGGACGCCATGCTCTCCGAGCTCGCCCGCCTCTACGAGGCCGGGGTGCGCTTCGACGGCCGGCTGTTCGTCTCCAACCGCGCCCACGTGCTGCTCCCCTGCCACGGCGTCCTCGACCGGGCGCGCGAGGAGTCGCGCGGCGCCGGCCGCATCGGTACCACCTCGCGGGGGATCGGCCCGGCCTACGAGAGCAAGGCCTCGCGCGCCGGCCTGCGGATGGTCGACCTTTTCGCCCCCGACCTCGAGGAGCGCCTGCGCGTGATGCTCCAGCGCATCCAGGCCGAGCTGACCAGCCTCAACGGCGAGTCGCTGCCGCCGCCGGCGATGTACCACGACATGTGCCGCACCTGGGCTGAGCGGCTGCGCCCCAGCCTGCGCGACACCGAGCAGCTCCTCAACGGCTGGATCAAGGAGGGCAAGAGCCTCCTTTTCGAGGGCGCCCAGGGGTCCCTGCTCGACATCGACCATGGCACCTATCCTTATGTAACCAGCTCCAACTCGACCACCGGCGGCGCCTGCACCGGCACCGGCGTGCCGCCGACGCGGATCGACGGCGCCATCGGCGTGCTCAAGGCCTACACCACGCGGGTGGGGGGAGGCCCCTTCCCCAGCGAGCTGACCGACGAGACCGGCGAGTTCCTGCGCACCCGCGGCAACGAGTTCGGCACCGTCACCGGCCGCCCGCGCCGCTGCGGCTGGCTCGACACCGTCGCCGCCCGCTATGGCCAGCTCCTCAACGGCGTCGACACGGTGGCGCTGACCAAGCTCGACGTCCTCGACGACTTCGACGAGATCCCGGTCTGCGTCTCCTACAAGCTCCACGGCGAGGCGCTGAACACCTTCCCCCCCGACCGCCGCTCCCTCGAAGCCGCCGAGCCCGTGCTGCGCACCTTCAAAGGCTGGAAGCGCTCCACCGTCGGCATCCTCGACTGGGAGGGGCTGCCGCAGGAAGCGCGGGACTACATCGATTTCATCGAGCAGGAGATCGAAGCCCCCGTCACCCTCATCTCCACCGGCCCCCGGCGAGAAGAGACGATCATCCGCTCCCACGCCAGCCTCGACCGCCTGACCTCCGGCCGGCTGGGGCGGGTGCTCGAACAGCGTTAGGGCGATCCGCCCCCGGGATCAGCCGCCGATCTGGCCCAGCGCGCGGCGGATCTCGGGCTGGTTGGGATCGATCGCGAGGGAGCGGTGGAAGCTGGCGGCGGCGCCTTCGCCGTCGCCGACGCAGAGCTTCGCGAGGCCGACCGAGGCGAAGGCGAGGGCGTTCTTCGGGTCGTACTGGGTGGCGGTCTCGAAATCGTCCAGCGCCTTCTCGCACTGGTGGCGCTCCAGACGGTAGCGGCCGCGGAGCAGGTGGAGGCGAGGTTCCTTGGGGCGCGCGGCGAGAGCCTTCTCCAGCAGCTTCAGGGCCCGCTCGGATTCGCCGCCGCGGGCATAGGCCACGGTGCGGCCCACGGCGTAGTCGACCCCCTCGGGGAGGCCGGCGGCGAGGGCGGCCACCAGGAGGTCGTCCGAACGGTCGAGGTCGCGGTGCTGGCTGTGAAGCAGGTCGCTGAGGATCCACATCGCCGCGGCGCTCTTCGGGTCCACCGCCAGCGCCTTCTGATAGGCGGCGAGGGCGGCGTCCGGCTCGCCGTGCTCGCGGTGGAGAAGGCCCTCGTTGTTGTAGGAGCCGGCGGTGCGGGTAGGTGAGCCCGCGGCGAGCGGCGCGCCGGCGGTCCCTTCCTTGCTGCCCAGATATCCCAGAGCCCTCAGCTTCTCGACCTCCTCGGCGTCCGCCTGCTGATCCCCCTTGACCTCGGGCGCGGGCTGGTAGTGGCCGCGGTAGTCGGCGAGGTCCGCGTGGACCGGATCGATCCCGGCCAGCGGCGGACCGGCGACGCCGTCGCCCGGCGGAAGGCCGAGCAGGGCGAGCAGGGTGGCGCAGACCTGGCCGACCTCCCCCTGGCCGCGATTGCTCTTGGCCTCGACGTCCGGCCCCCAGATCAGGTAGATCCCCTCCTCGCGGTGCCAGCGGCCGGCGGTGGCCGCGGCGGCGCTCGACAGCTTGGCGGGGCGCCCCTCCTTCCAGCGGAAGCCGTGATCCGACGCGATCATCAGCACGGCGTGCCGGGCCTCGGCGAGCTTGCGGTACTCGCCCAGCATGCGGTCGATCTCCGCGAAGTAGAGCTGGGGCACGCGGGAGTAGCGCTCGAAGTCCTCCTTGGTGACCGAGGCCTGCTGCGGAGGCGCCCAGGGCGCGAAGACGTGACCGAGGGTGTCGGTGCCCTGGAAGTAGACGACGGCGAGGTCCGGTTTGGCGCGGCCGAGCCAGGATGTGGCCAGGCCCTGGTAGGCGCGGGTCTCGACCAGGATGCGGCGCAGCGCGCTCACCGGATGGGCGTAGGGGTCGGGATCGGCGGCGGCCTTGTCGTACTCTGCCGGCTTCAGCCAGGGGAGGTAGGCGTGGAGCGCCTCGAAATTTACGGCCGACTCGGCCTGGCGGAGACCCTCGCGCGCCCAGGCCTCCTGCTCCGGCGGATAGACGGTGCCGGGCGGCGGCTCGTGGTCCCGGGAGGTAAAGGAAGAGAAGCGGTCGGCCACCAGCAGCCCCTTCACCGCCTCGGCCGGCCAGGTGGCCCAGAGGCCGAAGATGGCGACGCTCTTGTCGCCGTCGGTCGCCATGTTCCAGATCGCCGGTCGCTTCCGCTCGCTGCTGGGGATCGGCTCCAGCGCGCCGGTCGCGGGATTGCGCCGCGTGAAGTCGAGGATGCCGTGCTCCAGCGGCGAGGTGCCGGTCATCATGGTGGTCCAGACGAGGGGGGAGAGCGGCGGCTGGATCGTCTTCAGCGTGCCCGTCCGCCCCGCGCGCGCCAGGGCCGCGAGGTTCGGCATCACGCCGGAGGCCATGTAATCGTCGAGCAGCTCCCAGTCCGCGCCGTCGAGGCCGACGAAGATCACCGGATGGGCCTCCCGCGCCGCGCTCTTGATCTCGGGCGAGGGCGGGGGAGGAGCGCCGGCCTTGCGCGGCGGCGCGGGGGCCTTATGGCAGGCGAGCGCCGACACCAGGAGGACAAGCAGGAAGAAGGAAAAGCGGCGCATAGGGAAGCCGAAAGCTTATACCAGGTAGCCGGCCGGAAGGGGTCGCGATGGAACAGATCGTGCTTGAACGCTGGCCCTGTCGTCGCGGTTCGTGCGTGGCGAAAGTTTGCTCAGCCAACCGGTTGACAAGCGGAATCCTGATCCCTGATAATCAGTCTGCGACACAAACTGGTCTTCTTTTTGGAGAGGGTCATGACCAAGCGAGACGTCGACCGCATCCATTTCGTTACCCGGCACTTCAACGAGCTGCAGGGTCTGCGGACCTTGGTGCCCCTCGGGCTGCTCCTCCTGAGCGTGGGGGGAGCGACCTACTTCGACAATTGGCCGCTGGTGATCCTCCGGGTCGGGCTGTTCGTGGCCGGAGTGCTCCTCATGCTGGGAGCGAGGCGGTACTACAAGAGCCGTTTCGGCGAGGTCGAGTCCGAGCCGGCGGAAGTCAGCGAGCTGCACTCCCTTTCGATCTACAGTCCCGCCGGCCGGCTCTCCCCGCTTCCAGGCTCCGAGACCCTGACGCCGCGAGCCCGGTTCCTGCTGCTCGCCCTGGGGCTGGCGTTCACGGTCTTCTTCGTTTCCCAGGCGATCGTTCCAACCCTGCGCATCGAGACCGACGAATCGCTGGTCCAGCCGCCCTGGGCGACGCTGGATTCCGTCGTTCTGTTCCAGGAGAGTTGGACCGTCGGAATCCAGGACCTCCTCCACAAGCCGATCCCCGGCCCGTCGACGAACAAGGCGGTGGCCGCGCAGTTGCTCTATGCCCTCTGCGGTGCCTTGTTCCTGAGCACCTGGCTCTGGCGGGGGCGCCGCCGGTCCCAGGGCTACCATCTCGCGCTCGGAATCCTGCTGCTGAGCCTTTCGGCCGCCGGCACCTGCCTGGGCTACGTCGTCTGGGAGGACCGGGAGCTGGCTTTGCGGATCATCAACCTCCTGCTTCCGGCGCTGGTTCACCTCTGGGTGGCCCTGCTCCTCTGCGGCTCCGCGCTGATCCTCGCCGGCCTGCTCGACCACCGGCAGATCGCCCAGGCCTTACGGCCGGTGAGCGGGGAGCCGGCATGAGCGCGACTCCGTTCGAGCAGCTCGCCAGCCTCGACCGCCGGGTCCACGATCCCGCCCGGCTGGCCATCCTGACCGCGCTCTCGGCGTGCGAGCGGGCCGACTTCCTCTTCCTGCAACGGATCACCGGCCTCACCAAGGGGAACCTCTCCTCGCACCTCTCGAAGCTGGAGGAGGCCGGGCTGGTCGAGATCGAGAAGCGCTTCGTGGGCAAGAAGACCCAGACCCTGGTACGCCTGAGCGATCCGGGGCGCGGCGCGGTCGAGGGTTACTGGAAAGAGATGGAAGAGATCCGCGAGAGCGCCGCGCGCTGGGTGCCGGGCGACGCGGTGCTGGTGCCTTCGACGTAGCCGTCTCGCTTTCAGAGCTCTCTCAACAAACACTGGCGCTGAGGGTCTTACGGGCAAGGAGCCTGGTGCTCCCGGCCCAAGCCCATGCGCTATGAAGACCTATCTGTAACCGTCGAGCCCAAGCCGGAGGGCGGCTATCAAGCCCGTGCTCTGGCATCGCCCTTCGGGCCTGGCACGGCGCCCTTCGATTTTCCCCTCCGCCGGGAAGAGCTCGAAGAGCTGATCCATGAAGTCGGCGCGGGTGTGCTGGTCCCAACGAGTGTTAGGGATTGCTCACCTCGAGATCCATCCGCTCGGGGGAGAACGGGAAACCCATCCGAGATTTTACGGCTGATCGGCATCCGCCTTTTTCGCGCGCTTCTTGGCGGACCGGTCCGCGAGACCTATCTCCTGAGCCGTGGCCGGGTCGACTCCTTCCCGGACAGAGGTCTACGAATCCGCATCGTACTGCCCGTCGACTCTCCGGAGGCAGGACTCCTCCAGGCAGTTCCCTGGGAGTTGCTGCACTGCGAGGAGACGCGCGAATTCCTCGCCCGCAGCGCGCGAACGCCGGTGGTCCGGAGCCTTCCTCTTCCTTGGGCATCGGTCGCCTTTTCCAGCTCTGATCCGTCAAAAATCCGTATCTTGATCGTCGTCGCTCAACCCAAGGGCCTCCTGGCCTTGGACGCGAACGACGAACGCGACCGAATCCTCCGAGCTTGGGAGCCGCAAGGGAAGGTCGAGGTCAAGATTTTGCCCGCTTGCACCCTACGCGACTTCACCGAATCGTTGAGCGCGGACTCCTATCAGGCGGTACACTTTATTACGCACGGCTCCTTCGATCCACAGTCCGGTGCAGGCTCGCTGCTGCTGGAGTCTCCAGACGGTGGATCACATGCGGTTTCCGGTTCTCTTCTAGGCGAGACCCTGAGATCCCGCCGGGAGCTACGCGCCGTTTTCCTCAACGCCTGTAGGACGAGTCAGGCTGGTTTCAGGCCGGGCCAGGATCCGTTGCTCGGAACCGCAGCGGCTCTCGTTCGTGCCGGCGTCCCGGCCGTTCTGGCGATGCAATTCCCCATTACGGACGCCGGTGCCCGAACGTTCAGCGAGACGGTCTACCGCTCGCTGGCACGAGGCAGCGCGCTCGACGAGGCGGTCGCTGAAGGGCGCCTGGCCATGGTTCAAGCCGATCCGGATTCCCGCGAATGGATCACTCCCAGCCTCTTCTCGGCGCTCTCCGAATCCGATGTATTCCAGCCGTGGTGCTCAAGAGCTGAGAATAGAAATCTCCTGCGCGACGAAGCCCTCGTTCAGGCTGGCTTTCTCCTCAAGAACCAAGACTATGTCAGGGCGCAGCAAACGGTATCGGCGGCCCTCGATCGCGCAGACGAAACGGCCGACCTCCATTACTACCTGGCGTTGGCTCTTCTGGGCGGACGCCGAGCCCGCCGCCTCAAACTCTCGGACTTGAGGCCGATCGAGGCGGAGGCCCGCCTCGCCACGCGCTGCCCTGACAGAGCTGCCCATCATTATTGCTTCTTGGCCTATTTGGTTCAGGACTTCTACCTTCAAAACTACCTGTCTCCCCCTCCGCCTCCGTTTGAAAGTCTTCTGGAAGTGGCGATGTCCAGTTCAAACATTTCAGATCGGCTGGCTGAATTGGGAGAGCTCGTCCCATTGACAGCGTCGATCATCGCTCGGCTCGGCGACTCAACGAAAAGGAAACCCACATGACTCCGCAGTCCCTCAGTGACGATGAACGGAGCCGCATCCGCTTTTACTTCCTTGATTCACGGTTGCGCTATGGTCTGATTCTCCTCGTTTTCGGGCTGATCCTTATAGAGGTGACACTCGGCAAGCTCATCTTCCTCGCGGGCCTGACCTGGCTGGGTGCAGGCTTGGCGCTCGCAACGAAGCGCCCATCGGAAAAGGAACTCGACCAGCTCCTGTCGCGCGACCTCAGCTCACTGATCGAAGCGGCAGCGCGGGCCCTCGATCGGCCAGAGGATGACATCCAGGTCCCTCCTGTAGCCCTCCTGAGCCCTTCGCCTCTCGTGGCCCAGGCGACTGATCTCCGCTCGGTCCGTCCTCGGAGCGGGCGAGACGGACATCTGCGTTCACCGCTGAATCGTGCTGTCATTTTGATGCCCATGGAAGATCAACTGGGGCTCTACTCCTGTGATCAGAACGCGGTCAACGGCCAGATTTCGAACATTTCCGTCGAAGAGCATCACTATCGTGACATCGCATCGGTGCGGATGGAAGAGAACCTTGCTTCTACTGCGAACCCGGCACGCCGGTCCGCATCGATTCAGAGGCTCTCCCTCGAGCTCACGAACGGCCGGATTGTCGCGGTGCCTGTCGTAGCTGCCTGGCAGAAACCGGGAACTGGCGGAGACGGCGTGCTCGGTCCTACCGAGCTCGAGAAGACCCTCGGCGCGATCCGTGTTCTCCTACGTGATAGACGCTGACGAAAAGGGACCATCCGACTCACCCCCTTTTCGTTGAATCGTGTCTTCATCGAATGAAAAGAGCTATGACGCGGCGGCATTTTCCGCGTCTTCCAAACGATCCATAGTTCGCATGGAGCTTCGCCTCCGGAGGGGTGACTATGACTCTGCTTTCGCAAGGTTCCGCTCTCGACGCCTTAAGGTGGCCTACCTCCACCGCCCGCGATTTACTTGCGTTCCTTCATAGTGGCGATGTGCTACGGCAGGCGCTTCCGAGGCTACTGAGGATCGGAATTGTTATTTGGTGTTCGATCTATACGCTGCTTTGGATCTCCGGCTGGCCCGCCATCTACCAGGAATTTGAGCGTTGGGGCCTGGTGAAGGCGTTCTTCGCGCAACTGATCGTGCTCGGCGCCGCACTCGTGGTCACCCGTATCACGATCCTCCGATCCGATCACCTATCTACCCTTCCAGCAGACGATTTCTTGAACCTCCGTTCCACGGCGGTGATCTCGCGCTGGCTGGGCGAGGTCACACTGATCTTTGTATCCGGAATCGGACTGAGCTCTCTCTTGCAACCCGTCAGCGCTTCACTGAGTTTCCTTCTTGGAGCTTCGCCCTCGGCGGCCAGCGCCGGGAGCTTCACCATGCTTTTCCTGTCGGGCCCGTTCGTTCTGCTCTGGGTCGCGACCGCAGCCGGCCTTTTTCTCATATTTTACGCCGTGGCGAATGCGATCGATCTCGGTCTCACCCTCGAATTCAACACCCGTGCGGAACGAGTCGGACATAGGATCTCTTAACCCCACCATCGGATGATCGAAGGAGTATCCAATGCCGGATTGCCCTCGCTGTCTCGTGCTCACGAACGACGACTTTGCCTACTGCGCGGTCTGTGGCCGACCGCGGATCGTAGAGAGCCTGCGGGCTCCCAAAACACCTCCCGATTGGCTTCGGCCGCTGCAGCTCATCGTTTTTGGGGTTCTCTCCCTCTGGCTGGTCATTACGCTGGGCGTCGCCTTCCTGCGAGAGTTCAAGGCGGTCCGGGATGCGAAGGAGTTACTAGCGGCGGGAAAGCCTCAGGACGCCTGGGCACTCCTCGGTCCATTCCTCCAGGAACATCCGCAGCACGAGCAAGGGCTTTTGCTGGGCGGCCAGGCGACGATCCGCCTCGGCCGGATGACGGAAGCGAAGCAGTGCCTTGGAACTCTGACCCAACTCTCTCCGGAGCTCGGAAAGCAGCTCGGCGACGATTATCGGCAGGTCCTCCCTCAGAGGGTGCGAGAGGTGGGGTGCAATGCCGAGGTCTTCTTGCAGACGATGGCCTCAGCGCAGTCTCTCGGAGACCCCTTCCCGATGAGCGTGACGGACAGTCTTGCCGGGTTCGTCGAAGTCTGCCGAAATAGCGGTGACACCTGGGGCCAAGGACCCTCCCGACTGGCTCAGCAGGGGCTGGGGAGCGACTTGGTTAGAAAAGGCTATGTCCCGGCGATCGGCAAGGCCCTCCAGCAGGCGCGATACGGTGACGCGAAGGCCTTGTCGCAGCAAGCCGTGCGAATCGTCCCGGCCGAGGCTGGTGAGGTCAGAAAAGTCCTTAATGCCGAGCGTTCCAAAGTCATGGCCACGAT
>DASWQX010000538.1:0-1810 GCA_036403495.1 Thermoanaerobaculia bacterium | reverse complement strand
CTGCAGGCGCTCCACCAGGCGCAGGAACATCCCTTGCCACGGCGTCCACGACAACAGCCGATCGATCAGCCGACCGCCGCTCCGAACGATCTGGCACGGCATCGCGATCACCGCCGCTCGGAACGTCGCGAACTCCATCCGCAACACCGACCGGCGCTCCGCCTCGTGCCGGGCCGCGTGCCGCGGCGACACCGGCACCAGCAAGCCACTCCACGCCTTCAGGCTCCAGGCCAGGCTCGCCATCACCATGTACGCCCAGTTGCTCACCAGGTCGTCCACCGGCGTCGTCAACGCATGCACCCCCCCCTTGAGTTGGGCGATCAGGTTCTCCTGGTCGCAGCGGTCGTTGGCCGAGAATACGATCCGGTCGGCAGGGGTCTCGCGGTCGTTGGTGATGGAGAAGAAGTAACGATACTCCTCGAACAGTCGCAGCTGCCCCTTGTCGATCCCCAACCGCTTGCGGAGCACGATCACGCGATAGCTCTTCTGGCAGGCGACCGGGCGATAGGCGAACTCGGCGATCATCTCCTCGAGCAGGTGGATCGCCTTGAACCCACGCCCCTTGACGATCTCCGGCTTGACCCGTTCGGGCTTCTCGCGAGGCACGGTCTTGATCACATACCGCGGATCGCGCTCCAGGAAATGATACGCCTGCGCCGGCAGGTCTTCGGCCATCCCCTTGAGGGTCTGGTTCGCGTCGAACCCGAAGATGAAGCCGATGTCGCCGGCCTGGTCCCAGCGGTCGAGGTGCTTGGTCTGGGTGAAGTCGGTGTCGCCGCGCACGAGGATCCGCTCGAAGCCCGCCCGGCGGCAGAGGCCGATGATCTTGTCCAGGGCCTCGGCGGCGCCCTCGTGCGAGGGCCGGTTGCCGCTGCGATTGACCAGGTAGAGCGGCTCGGCGGTGTTGGCCGGCGAGATCAGCAGGGGATGATAGCCCCAGGTGCCGTCGTAGGCGATGTCGATGCCCCGCTTGCACTCGGCGCCGGTGGCGACGAGGGTGCCATCGACGTCGAGGATCGCCTCCTTGAAGAACGCGGGGGGCTGCTGGGACCAGACCCGCAGCCGCGTCTTGTTGATGGCGTCCAGGAGGGTGACGACGTCGGGCTCGGAGAAGCGTCGGCAGAAGTCGCCGGCGGTGGTGGGGTCGGGGATGCGTCGGGCGCCCAAGGCATCGAGATAGACCTCGTCGGTGCGTCGCAGCTCGAGGTGTTCGATGCGCTTGCCGCCGGCGAGGAGGTTGAAGGCGAGGTTCAGGACGTGGTCGGATTCGTGATAGGGGAGATGCTTCTTGAGGAGATGGAGGTCGTGGTCGAGATCGTGGATCAGGCCGGTCCTGCGCGCCAGCAGGAGCATGGCGCCGATGCCGCCGGCGGCGAGGCCCTGGGCGCGGCCGGCGAGTTCGTAATGGATATTGTGGGCGGTCATCATGGGCTGATCGCGTTCGGGCTCGTGGCGATTGGCGATGCGGTTGAGGACCCTCCGGCGGCGTTCGCGGAGGAGCCTGCGGTTGCGTTCTCGCCTCTTGCTGGCGTTGCGTTTTCGGGTCTTCCTGGGGAGAGTAGCAGTCACTCGAAAGCCTCCGTAGGTTGGAAGTTTGAGGATGTGTTCCCACCTCAATTATTCCATAATCTCCGGGGGTTTTCGAGCTTTTTCCGAGATTTTGGGCCGGGGCAAAAAAATATCACGCTTGGTTGAGGACTAGTACGTCGGACCGGGTCCCAGTACGGGAAGAGCTCGCTCAAGCGATAGCGCATGCCGATCACGACCCCGGCTGTGCGTCGACGACGGGACGTCCCAGCGGCTGGGTGGG
>DASWQX010000537.1:0-3083 GCA_036403495.1 Thermoanaerobaculia bacterium | reverse complement strand
GCCGAAGCCGACCGGGCCGCTCGACCTTGAGCCGGAGATTCGCGTCGTCGTGCCGCCGGGCGGCCTGATCCTCTTCTCCGGCGCCCATCTGCACTCATCGGTGGAGAACACGTCAGGAAGAACCCGCTTCAGCATCGACTTCCGCACCGCCCACCTCGACGAGCTGAAGACGCTGGGCGGCGCGCCGAGCATCGACCGCGCGTGCACGGGCACCACCCTCTTCGAGCTGCGGCGCGCCTCGGACCTCGCGCCGGTGCCGGAGGAGGTCATCCGTCTCTACGATCCGAATCCGCCGGAGGACCGCGACGGGCTGGTCTTCAAGCCGCCCGCGGAGGCGGTGCCGGTTTCGGGGATGTAGGCCCCTCAGAGCGCCGGCGGGGGAGGGATCTCCGTGGTGAGCCCCTCCCGCATTCCCTTCACCTTGGCCGCCACCGCCGCCTGATTCCCCTTGCGCCACTCGCGGAGCCAGGCGAGGGGGAGGGTGGCGGCATTGAAGGCGAGGTAGGTCAGCCATTGCCAGGGGTTGGCGTAACGCCGGACGTAGATCACCGCGCTGCGGCCGAACTGGTAGTTCCGTCCGGCGCTGTAGCCGCCGGTGGTGTAGGCCACCATGTGGTAGAGCACGGCCCGGTGCGCGTAGAGGCAGCGGAAGCCGTGGCGCTTCACGCGCGTGCAGAAGTCGGCGTCGTCGACGCAGATGTAGAAGAGGTCGTCCCACATCCCGGCGGCCTCGGCGGCGGCGCGGCGGATCAGGATGGCGCAGCCGTTGACGTAGTCCACCTCGGCGTCCTGATCGAACTGGCCGCGGTCGATCTCGCCGTAGCCGCGCTCGCGAGTGATCGACTCCCGGAAGCGGAGGATGCCGCCGGCCGACCAGAGCCGCGCGCGGTCGCCGTGGAAGTAGCACTTGGGGCCGACGCAGCCGACGTCCGGGGCCGACTCCGCCACCTTCACCAGCTCGGTCAGCAGGTCCGGCTCGACCTCGATGTCGTTGTTGAGCAGCAGCACGTAGTCGTAGCCGTTGGCGAAGGCCCAGCGGAAGCCCTGGGCATAGCCGGCGGCGCTGCCGCGGTTGACCTCCACCCGCACCTGCCGGAGATCGGGCCAGGCCGCGGCCAGCGCCGCGGGCGAGCCGTCCGTGGAGGCGTTGTCGAGCACCACCAGATCGAAATTGGGATAGGTCATCCGCCGCAGGCTGGCGACGGCCTGCAGGGTGATCTCCTTGCCGTTGTAGTTGACGACGACGGCGGCGACGCGTGGGAGGTTCTCCGGCATCGGCCGGGGATTAAACCATAGCCGGAACGATGGGCTCAGTCGGCTCGAGATACAGCTCGATCGCTTCGCGGAGGTTCTGGAGAGCTTCCTCACGGGTCCTTCCCTGCGACCAGCAGCTCTTCAGAGATGGACTATGGGCGACGAAGTACCCGTCTTCACCCGGTTCGAGGACGACTTTGATTCCCATGGAGGGGATTATCTCAGCTCAAGCGGCAACGCGCCACCGGTCCTCTCCTCACCGCTCGCCATCCATCGCGATCACCCGCCAGTCGCCGATCGCCAGCTCGCGCACGGCGAACTGGTAGATGACCACTTTCTTGCCGGCGAGGCGGTCGTTGCCCATGGCAAGGTCCTGGGCGAGTCGCTGGCGGGTGTTGAGGGCGCCGCCGCTGTTCAGGGCAAGGCGGTCGATCGGGCGGCCGAGGTAGTAGGAGAGCTGCTCGGCGAGGCCGGCGCCGGTGCCCCAGCCGAGGTCGCTCTGCGAGTAGATGTTGGTGAAGCTGTCGCCGAGGAGGAGGACGTCGGCGTGCGGATCGGCCCGCCAGGGGCTCCCCTCGGCGGTCTCCACGCGCTGGATCGTCACCCGCTCCGGCTCTTTGAGCGGATGGGTGGCCGGCAGAGTGAGGAGCACCGCGAGGTCGCCGGTGTTGGAAACGCTCTGCGGCTGCCGGAAGAGGCCGGCGCCGGACGGGGGAGCGAGGTGGCCGAGGGCGCGGACCCGCTCGGCCAGCCGCTGCGCGACGAGGTCCATCGCCGGCGGGGTCCAGTGCGTATCGGTGCGGAGGTATTGGGGCGGGCCGTCCGCGCCTTTGGCCTGCGCCAGCAGGGGAGCGGGATCGAGGACCTCGATGCCGGCGGCGCGCAGGCGGCGGAGCAGCGCGGGCCAGGAGGCGTTCTCCAGCGGGATGGGCGGGTGGCCGTTCGTCAGACCCTCGGGATCGATCATCGGCTTGACCGGCGTCGGCACGATCAGTAGGGCGATGCCGCGGGCGGCGAGTTGGCGCTGGAAGTCGGCGAGCGCGGGGAGCGGATCGGGGTGGGGCGCGTCCTCCCAGGCGGCGCCGCCGAGCCGGCGGCGTTCGAGCACGCCATGCTCCAGGAAGGCAGGGCCGGTCACGTACTGGACATCGGGCGTGTAGTAGAGCTGGCGGTCTCGCCCGAGATAAACCTTTTCATTCCCTACGCCGAGCGCCGTCAGCACCCGCTGTGTCCGCGGCAGCAGGGCGGCGCCGAGCCAGGATTTCCGCTCCAGGCCGTCCTCCAATTGGTGCATCTGGCGCAGCAGGGACTTGCTGCCTGCGATCCACCCCTGCTGGGCGATCACTGGCCCAACAGCGGCCAGCGAGCCGGCGGTGACGCCGGTCTGGGAGGCTCTTCCCGTGACGACGTCGACGATCGGCACTGTGGCGATCACCGCCACGAACAGCGCCACTAGCATCCACGCCAACGAGCGCGAGACATCGGTATGGCCGATCTCGATCTTGGCGATGCGTTCGCGTTCCGGGTCCATGGCTCAGAAAATAAAGTAGATGAAAGGGTTGTAGCCCTGCGTCGCCATCGCGGCGAGCGCCAGGCCGAGGAGGGCGAGGCAGGCGATCCCCTTGGGCCAGGTCAGCCGGCGGGTCCAGTCCCAGGTCTGCGGAGCGAACCAGGCGATGGCCGCCGCCAGCGCCAGGTTCAGCAGGTCGTAGGGGCGGCGGATCAGGCCGCCGATCAGGGAGGCGCCGGGCTGGGCCGTAGTCCCACCGGTCATGCTCCCCAGGTACCGCAGTGCGCTCCCCAGATCGGGCGCCCGGAAGAAGACCCAG
>DASWQX010000536.1:0-1526 GCA_036403495.1 Thermoanaerobaculia bacterium | reverse complement strand
ACCTGACCCCGGCCCCGCTGCAATCACGCGCGACCCCGCCTGCGGGGGATCGGCGGGCGGGGGTGAAATGGGCTGGCGGAGACGGAGGGATTCGAACCCTCGGTAGGAGTAATCCCCCTACGGCGGTTTAGCAAACCGCTGGTTTCAGCCACTCACCCACGTCTCCGGGCGCCGAAGCGCAAGAGCCTATAGAGGGGGGAATCGCAAGGTTCAACCGAGCGGTGAGGCTTTGCGGCCGGTATCGGGGCTGCTAGGCGCTCGTCATGCTGAGCCTCCAGTTCATCCGCGACCATCCCGACATCGTGCGCAAGGCGGCGGCGGAGAAGAACGCGCCGCTCGACCTCGACGCGCTGCTGGCGCTCGACGGCGAGGTGAGGGGCCTCAAGACGCGGATCGACGAGCTCAGACGGCAGAGGAACGAGATCAGCGCGAGCTTCAAGACGGCGGACCCGGCCGAGCGGCCGGCGCTGGGCGCCAAGGCCAAAGCGATGGGCTCCGAGGCGGGCGACGCGGAGGCGGCGCTCGCCGGGAAGCAGGCGGCGCTCGAGGCGCTGATGCTGCGGGTGCCCAACATTCCCTGGGAAGGCGCGCCGGTCGGGCCGGACGAGAGTTTCAACACGGTCGTCCGTCGGGAAGGCGAGCCGCCGAGCTTCGATTTCGAGCCGCTCGACCATGTCGCGCTGATCGAGAGGAACGACTGGGCCGACCTTGCCCGGATCACCCAGGTGGCCGGCTCGCGCACCTATTGCCTCAAGGGCCGGCTGGCGCTGCTCGAGCAGGCGCTGATGTTCTGGGCCGAGCGGGAGATCGCCGCCGACGGCTTCACGCCGATCACCGTCCCGGCGCTGGCGCGGCCCCAGGCCTTTGTCGCCACCGGCCATTTCCCGGGCCACGAGGAAGAGGCCTATGCGATCCCGGCCGATGGTCTGTACCTCGCAGGGACGGGCGAGATCGCTCTGACCTCGCTCCATTCGGGCGAGATCCTGGAAGCCGACCAGCTGCCGATCCTCTACGCGGGCTTCTCGCCCTGCTTCCGCCGCGAGGCGGGGAGCGCCGGACGCGACGTGCGCGGGCTGCTCCGGGTCCACCAATTCTACAAGCTCGAGCAATATGTGATCTGCGAGGATGACGACGCGGTGTCGGCCCAGTGGCACGCCCGGCTGCTCGCCAATGCCGAGGCGCTGCTGAAGGGGCTCGAAATCCCCTACCAGGTGGTCGAGACCTCGACCGGCGACATGGGGCTCGGCAAGTATCGGATGAACGACATCGAAAGCTGGGTGCCCTCGCTCGGCAAATATCGCGAGACCCACAGCTGCTCGACCCTGCACGACTGGCAGGCGCGGCGGGCGAACCTCAGGTGGCGCGACGGCGAGCGCAAGGTGCGCTTCGTCCACACGCTCAACAACACCGCGCTGGCCAGCCCGCGGATCCTGGTGCCGCTGCTGGAGAACCACCAGCAGGCGGATGGCCGGGTGCGGCTTCCGGCGGCGCTCCAGCCCCTGATGAGCGGCGACTATCTCTAGCCC
>DASWQX010000535.1:0-1587 GCA_036403495.1 Thermoanaerobaculia bacterium | reverse complement strand
ACGTCGAGATCTCGCGCGCCGACAAGCCGTTTACTGTGACAATGGCGGTGACGCTGGCCAGCGCCGCCAAAAAGGATGCGAAAGACGGCGGCAAGGAAAAATCGAAAGAGACGGCTCCGGCGGCCGTGCCCCGCACCTTCCCGGCCGGCAGCTACGTCGTGCGCATGGATCAACCGTTCAGCCGCTCCGCCGACACCCTGCTAGACCGCCAGTACTGGAGCCCGGAAGATCCGCAGAAGAGCCCGTACGACGACACCGGCTGGTGCTTCCCGGCCCTGTTCGACACCGAGGCCGTCCGCGTCACCGACAAGGCTGTGCTGGCGGCGCCGATGAGCCGCGTCGAGGCGCCGGTGCAGGAGCACGGCGGCATCACGGGGAGCGGTCCGGCGTTCGTCGTCGCCCAGCACGGGGACGACGCGATGTTCCGGCTTCGCTACGCTCTGGGGGATGCCACCGTCGAGGCTGCGTCCGAACCGTTCAAGGCCGCGGGGCACGACTATCCGCGCGGCACCTGGCTGGTGCGGGGGATCGCGAAGGACGGAATCGATCACGCCGCCGCGGATGCCGGCGTCGCGGTCCACGCCCTGGCCGCCATGCCGAAAGTCTCGACGCGGCCGGTCGCCAAGCCGCGCCTCGCTCTGCTCCACACCTGGCTGAGCACCCAGACCGAGGGGTGGTGGCGCCAGCGCCTCGACCTGCTGAAGATCCCGTTCGATTACATCAGCACCCAGGACGTCGCGGCGAGCCCGGACCTCGCGGCGCGTTACGACGTCATCCTTTTCCCGCCCGTAGGCGCGGGCGATCCCCAGCTCATCGTCAGCGGTCTGCCGATGTGGGGCGAGCCGATGCCCTGGAAGACGACGCCGGAGACGCCGAACCTCGGAAAGATCGCCGCCACCGACGATCAGCGGCCCGGGTTAGGGTTCGCCGGGCTCGACCATCTGCGCCAGTTCGTCGGGCAGGGAGGATTGCTGATCGGTGTCGAGGACACGGCGCGATTGCTGATCGAAACCGGCATGGCGCCCGGCGTGCGCGTCGCGAATCCGGGGAATCTCAAGGTCGTCGGCACCGTGCTCGACGCGCGCTTCCCCGATCCGGCCTCGCCGATCGTCGACGGCCTGGGAGATCGCCTGTCGGTCTACAGCGCCGAGGGCCTGAGCTTCGAGCTGAGCAACGCGGCGGTAGGTGGCTGGACGCGCCAGGAGGGCGATCGTGCCACCGGCCGCGGCGGTCCCAAGGACGTCGATACGCCGGAAGGGCGCCCCGGCCAGCCGGCACCACCGGAAAAGCCGAAAGTCGAGCGCTGGGAGGCGCGGCCGCTGGAGCTCGAAGAGCTGCGCCACAACCCCGCCGCCATCCCCGAGGCCCTCCGCCCGCGCACCCTGGTGCGCTTCGGCGACGCCGACGATCTGCTGATCTCCGGCCTCCTCGAGCACGGCGACCAGCTCGCCCGCCGCGCCGCTGTGGTCGAGGTCCCGGTTGGCAAGGGGCACGTCCTCCTCTTCGCCATCAACCCCATCTGGCGCGGCTCGACGATCGGCAGCCATCCGCTGGTGTGGAACGCGATGTTGCAGCCCGAGGCGTTGG
>DASWQX010000534.1:0-9193 GCA_036403495.1 Thermoanaerobaculia bacterium | reverse complement strand
CTCTCCAGCTCGGCGATGGCGTCGGAAGCGAGCTCCTCCGGCTCGGGCAGATCATCCTCGAACGACTCCTCGCGCAGCCACTTCAGACCGTCGATCTTGAAGTCGTGGGCCCTCACCTCGGCGATCGAGAACGAACGCCAGCGGTCCTCTCGCGAATCGCCGGCCGAGCGGCGGGAGCGGCCGTTGGGATCGAGCCCGTAACAGACCTCGAAGGCGGCGAGATGGGCATGGGTGAGCGGGCGGTCCTTCTTGGTGATCCGCGGCACGTTGGTGCGCGCGTCGTAGACCCAGACGGTCTCCGTCGCCGTCCCCTTGGTGAAGAAGACGACGTTGGTCTTGGTGCCGGCGCTATAGGGGGTGAACGTGCCGTTGGGCAGCCGCAGCACGGTGTGCAGATCGCACTCCTGGGTGAGCACCTTGAACACCTCGCCGGCCTGATCGGCGAACAGGCAGTTGTCGGGCACGATCACCGCCGCGCGCCCGCCGTCCTTGAGCAGGGTGACGACATGCTGCAGGAAATTGAGCTGTTTGTTCGAGGTCTTGATCGTCAGGTCCGGCCGCCCGGGCGCCTGGTTGGCCCCCTTGTTGCCGAACGGCGGGTTGGTCAGCACGACGTCGAACCGTCGCTCTCCCGGCGGCAGGTCGATCGAATCGCCCAGCTTGATCTCGGGCTCCAGGCCGTGCAGGAAGAGATTCATCAGCGCCAGCCGCCGCGGGCGCCGCACCAGCTCCTGGCCGAAGTAGGTGCCGCAGCGCACCCGCTGCGCCAGCTCGGCATCGTCGCCGTCGCCGCGCGACTCGGCCAGCAACCATTCATAGGCGAGCACGAGGAAGCCGCCGGTACCGCACGCCGGGTCGCAGATCGCCAGCTCCGGCCGGCCGCGCGGGTCGGGCTGCACACAGCGCACGATCGATTGGATCAGCCGGCGTGGCGTGAAGTACTGCCCGGCTCCCTTCTTCCCCTCGCTCGCCGCTTTCTCGAGCAGCCCCTCGAAGACCGCCGCCTTGAGATCCACTTCCAGCGTCGACCATTTCGTTTCATCGATCATATCGATCAGACGCTTGAGGTTGGCCGGATGGTTGAAGCGCGACTCCGCGGCGGTGAAGATGTCGCCGAGCAGGCCCCGCTGCTTGCCGAGCGCGAGCAGCGCGCCGACATAGTGCCTGGTCAACGCCTCTTCCCGCGCGCTCGCCAGCGCCGGCCAGGAGCAATCGATCGCCGATCCTTCCTCGGCCGGAACCGTCATTCGGCTGAGATCGATTCCTCGCTCGTCGGCCATTTTCAGGAACAGCAGATATGTGATCTGTTCGATGTAATCGCCATAATCGATGCCGTCGTGCCGCAGCGTGTGACAGAAACCCCAGAACTTCTGGACGACATCGTTCATGCGTCATGGCCCCCGGCTCGGTTGGAAGAGAGAAGGAAAAGCAACGGAGACGTATCGTAGCCGATTCGGGTGCGATCTTGAAGAGCGTGCGAAGAAGAATGAAATCAGACGCCGCTGACAAACTGCATGTTCTTCGGCGTTCTATCGCGTCGTCCCAGGGCGCGACGGTGGCCCGGAAGTTTCGGCTTTGCGGAATTCTGGACGTTGCAGCTCGCGCCGCGGCGGGCTGGAGCTTCTCGTGGGGGAGAGCGCCGGAGGGCAGGGGCGCCGGAGGGGCGCCCCCGCGAGGCCTGAGGAACGGCTAGGGATTGGGCACGGCGAGCTTCGCCACCAGCACCTCGAGGCGATTGAGCCGCGCCTCGAGATCGGCGTTGCGCCGGGCCAGCTCGTCGATGACGACCTGCTTCTCGCCGAGCTTGCGGTTGAGCGCCTGGATGGCAGCCAGGCCGACGCCGGCGGCGTCGAGCGGCGCGATGTGCCGGTCATCGGGCCCCAGCCCGAAGGCGGCGGCGAAGTCCTGGGCCATCGGACCCAGGTGGTGCACCGCCTCCGCGTCCCCCTTGTAGCGCCAGGTCGAGATCGGCAGGCTGTCCACCTTGGCGAGGACGTCGTCGGGCTCGACGCCGAAGATGTCCGTCTTGGTGGTGCGGTCCGAGTTCTGGGTCAGCGTCCCCGCGATGGTCAGGTTGCCGGTCGCCCCCAGCGTCATCTCGACGCCCGTGTTGGACTGGTTGTCGACGATGAAGGCGGAGCTGAAGGTGCCGAAGCTCCAGCGCTGGGTGGTGCTGGTGTCCTTGGCGATGATCAGCGCGCCGCCGTTGTTGCGGATCTCGAGGAGCTCGCGCGGGGTCGTCGTCGCGCTGCTCTCCTGAATGAACTCCTTGGTGGTGCCGTCGCTGCCGAAGACGTGGAGCTTGTTGGACGGCGAGGCCGTGCCGATGCCCACCAGGCCGGCGGCGCTGATGTCGATGCTGCTGGTCGGCGCTCCCGGCCGGATGCGGAACGGCAGGCGCGAGCCGCCGGTGACGTCGCGGACGAAGAAGTTGGCCTCGTTGCCGGCGATGTCCCAGGTCTGCGCGGTGAAGCCGCCGGAGGAATTCTGCTCCAGCCGCATGGCCGGCGAGTTGCTGGTAGCGATGTGGATGTCGAGCACCGGCGTCGCCGTGCGCAGACCGAGGCGCCCCGTGGAGTCGACGAAGATCGAATTCGACGGCGCGGCGCCGGTGACGGTGAACGGCACGGTGGCGGCGGTCACGTCCTCGATCGAGAACTTGTTGGCGCCGCCGCTCGCGGAGTCGTTGGCGGTGAGCTGCCAGTCGGTCGACGGAAAGCCGGTCCCGGTGCTGGTGTCCTCGAACTTGATCCGAGTGTTGTTCTCCTTCAGCCGGAGGGTGTCGAAGCCGAAGCTCTCGTTGACCACGCAATCGAGGCCAATGCACGCGCTCCCCTGGACGATCAGGTCGTCGGCGATCACCTGGTCCTTCACCGGCAGGCCCGGCGCCGCCGCCTTGGCCGATGGCTTTGCCGCCGCCGCCGATCTCGGCTCCCGCGCGTCCGAGGCGACTACGGATCCATTGACGACCGCGAAGGAGCCGCTCTGCACCAGCTCGTCCGCCGGCAACCGGCCCGCCCGCTTGAGCCGCTCGACCGCCGCCGCACCCCCCGGTTCCCGCGACGCCGCGAGCGCCTTCTGGACGTCCGGATCGATCGCCGGAATCGCCCTCAGCTCGTAGACGTAGGACCCGTCCGCTCCTCCTCGCGGGAGATCGAAGAGGGCTGTCTGGCCCGCCTCGAATTCGCGGCGGACGACGGTGCCGCCCGGCATCGAAACCGTCAGCACCAGGCGCTCATAGCCGACCTGCGGCTCGAACTGGATCTGCCGGGACGAGAGTTGGACATGGGCGACCTCCGCCGCGCTCACCGGCACGACCAGAGCTGCCGTCATAAAAAGAAACACCGAAAAGACGTGATTCCTCGTCATCCTTGCCTCCTTTTCCTAGGTTAGGCCTGAGCCTGCCTCTGGTTGTTACCACGATTCGGCGACCAAGGGGAGACCGCGAAAGGAAGGAACCGCGATCGGCGCTACTTTTTTACGCCTCGTTTACTTGCGCTGCGGGGAGGTCCGCTGCCGCACCGCCTCGTAGAGCACCGCCGCCGCCGAGGTGGCGATGTTGAGCGAGCCGACCTGCCCCCGCATGGGCAGTCCGATCATGCGGTCGCAAAGCTGGCGGGTGCGGGCGCGCAGCCCCTTCTCCTCGCCGCCGAAGCAGAGGGCGACCTTGCCGGAGAGGTCGACCTCCCAGGGGGGATCGCCCTCCGGGTCGGTGCCGTAGACCCAGAAGCCCGCCTCCTTGAGCCGCTCGATCTCGTTCGCCGTGTTGGTGATGCGCTCGATCTCCAGCCATTCGGTGGCTCCCGCGGAGGTCTTGGCGACGGTGGGCGAGACGGGCGCCGAGCCGCGGTCGCGGATCAGCACCCGGCCGGCCCCCGCTCCCTCGCAGACGCGGAGCAGCGCGCCGAGGTTGCGCGGGTCCTGCACGTCCTCGAGCAGCACCACCAGCCCCGGGTCCGCGCCGGCCTGCGACGCGGTCGACGCCGGCGCCGCCTCCGCGGCCCGCACCTCGGCCGCCATGCCGTTGTGGGCCGGCCCGGCCAGCTCCGCGAGCGCCTTCTCCGGCACCACCTGGAACGGCACCCGGTGCCGCCGGCAGGCCTCCGCAATCTCCTCGCGCCGATGCCCAGCACGCGCCGCGCTCACCAGCACCCGCGAGACCTCGTGCGGACGGTGGCGCAGGGCCTCGCGGACGGGGTGGTAGCCGTAGAGAAACATGGGGATTTGGAGGAAGGGAGAGCCCCTCTCCTTCAGGAGAGGGGTTGGGGTGAGGTCGCGCAGGCCACAGACGTCCGGAACAGGCGCTCAGACCTCCAGGATCTGCTGCTCTTTCTTCGCCAGGGCGGTGGCGATCTCGTTGATGTAGCGGTCGTGGAGCTTCTGCACCTCGTCGAGGCCTCGCCGCTCGTCGTCCTGACTGACCTCCTTGTCCTTCTCCATCTTCTTCAGCTTGTCGTTGCCGTCGCGGCGGGCCTGGCGGACGCCGGTGCGCGCGTGCTCGGCGAGGTCGTGGGCCTTCTTGACGAACTCCTTGCGGCGCTCCTCGGTCAGCGGCGGCACCGGGATGCGGATCACCTTGCCGTCCGAGGACGGGTTGAGCCCGAGGTCGGACTTCATGATCGCCCGCTCGATCGCCGAGCTCTGGCTCGCATCGTAGGGTTGCGCCACGATCAGCGAGGCGTCCGCCACCGACAGGTTGGCGACCTGGTTCAGCGGCACCGGGCTGCCGTAGTAGTCGACGGTGATCCCGTCGAGCAGCGCCAGCGAGGCGCGGCCGGTCCGCAGGTGCTTCATCTCGTGATGGAAGTGATCCAGCGCATGCTTCATGTGCGCCTCGACTTCCCTGAACAGATCTTTCATCTCCATGGTCACTCCTCTCTTCAGGACGCGCGTACGATCGAGCCGACCTTCTCGCCGCAGACCACCCGGCGGATGTTGCCGGCGGTCGACAGGTCGAAGATGGCGATCGGAATCCCATTGTCGCGGCAGAGGCTGATCGCCGCCGTGTCCATCACCCGCAGGTCCCGCTCCAGCACTTCCTGGTAGGTCACCTCCGGCAGCTTTACCGCCGTCGGGTCCTTCTCGGGGTCGGCGGTGTAGACGCCGTCGACCTGGGTGGCCTTGAGCAGGATATCGGCGTGGATCTCGTTGGCGCGCAGGGCCGCCGCGCTGTCGGTGGTGAAGTAGGGGTTGCCGGTGCCGGCGGCGAAGATGACGGTGCGCCCCTTCTCCAGGTGGCGCAGGGCACGCCGGCGGATGAACGGCTCGGCGACCTCGCGGATGTCGATTGCCGTCTGCACGCGGGTGGCGACCCCCCGCTTCTCCAGGGCGTCCTGGAGGGCGAGGGCGTTGATCACCGTCGCCAGCATGCCCATGTAGTCGCCGGTGACGCGGTCGATGCCGCGATGACTGGCGGCGAGGCCGCGGATGATGTTGCCGCCGCCGACCACCACCGCGATCTCGACCTTGAGGTTGTGGACGTCACGGATCTCGTCGGCGATCGCGGCCACCACCGCCTCGTCGATGCCGAATGGCTGCGAGCCCATCAGGGCCTCGCCGGAGACCTTGAGCAGGATCCGGCGGTATTTGGCCACTAACGGGGCAACCAGAGGCGCGGCCTCGCCTTCCTGCGCTTCTCCTGTCATTGACCTGCCTGCGCCATGACCTCGGCGGCGAAGTCGTCCTGGCGCTTCTCGATCCCCTCGCCCAGCTTGTAGCGGGTGAAACGGCGCACCTGGATGTTCTCGCCGATCTTGCCGACCTTCTCAGCGATCATCTGGCTGACGGTCAGGTCCGGGTTCTTGACGAACGGCTGCTCAAGTAGCACGAACTCGGAGTAGTACTTCTCCATCTTGCCGGTGACGATCTTCTCGACCACCGCGGCGGGCTTGCCCGAGGCGAGCGCCTGATCACGGAAGATCGCCTGCTCGCGCTCCAGCAGATCGGGGGTGACCTCCTCGCGGCGCACGCAGCGGGGATCGGTGGCGGCGATATGCATCGCGATGTCGCGCAGCAGCTCCTGGAACTGGTCGGTGCGGGCCACGAAGTCCGTCTCGCAGTTGACCTCGACGAGCACGCCGATCTTGCCGCCGGCGTGGATGTAGGAGCCCACGGCGCCCTCGGCGGTCACCCGGCCGGCTTTCTTGGCCGCCGCGGCGAGACCCTTCTTGCGCAGCGTGTCGACCGCCGCTTCCATATCGCCCTTGGTGTCGTTGAGGGCGTTCTTGCAATCCATCATTCCAGCGCCGGTACGTTCCCGGAGCTCCTTGACCAGTTGAGCGGTGACTTCGGCCATGACAGCTATCTCCTTCGGACCGCGATTTGAGTGTAGACAAAAGAAAAGGTCAGATCGAAGTGAGCTCGACTGACCTATCCTCCAGCGCCGCCGACCTCGAGGCCGGCGGCGCGCTGGTTCTTAAGAACGCAGAACGGCGGGCTCTAGGCCGGAGCGGCGCTCGCGGCGGCGGCATCCTTGTCGAAGATCGGCACTCGGGAGTCCTTCTGGAACGCCGAATCGTCGTGGGACTTGCCGGCACCGGCGAGATAGGCGTCGGCGAGCCGCGACGCGAACAGCCGGATGGCCCGGATGGCGTCGTCGTTGCCCGGGATCGGATAGTCGATCAGCTCCGGATCGCAGTTGGTGTCGACGATGGCGATCACCGGGATGCCGAGCTTGTTCGCCTCGGAGACCGCGATGTCCTCCTTCTTGGGGTCGACCACGAAGAGCGCGTCCGGCAGCTCCTCCATGTCGCGGATCCCCTCGAGGTTCTTCACCATCTTCTCCCGCTCGCGCTCCAGACGCAGCCGCTCCTTCTTGGTCAGCGGGCTGTTCTCGTCGTTCAGCCGCCCCTCGACCTCCTTGAGACGCTGGATCGAGGTGCGCAGGGTGACGAAGTTGGTCAGGGTGCCGCCCAGCCACCGGTTGGTGACGTAGAACTCGCCGCAGCGGGCCGCCTCCTCGGCGATCGCCTCCTGCGCCTGGCGCTTCGTGCCCACGAACAGGATCCGCTTCCCCTCGGCGGCGAGCTGCTGCACGAGCTCGGCGACCTGGTTGAACATCCGCAGCGTCTTCTGCAGATCGATGATGTAGATCCCATTGCGCTTGCCGAAGATGTAGGGCTTCATCTTCGGGTTCCAGCGGCGGGTCTGATGCCCGAAGTGGACACCGGCCTCCAGCAGTTCCTTCATCGTGACTTCTACCAAGAGATCCTCTCCTTCTGACCTTCTAGCGCTTGCTGAACTGGAAACGCGCCCGGGCGCCCTTCTGGCCGTACTTCTTGCGTTCCTTCTTGCGCGGGTCGCGCGTCAGGAACCCGGCCGACTTCAGGCGGTCGCGCAGCTCACCGTTGAACTCGAGCAGGGCGCGCGAGATGCCGTGCCGGATCGCGCCGGCCTGCCCCGCGCTGCCGCCGCCGGCGACGGTGACGTGAATGTCGAACCGCTCGACCGACTCGGTCAGTTGCAGCGGCTGCTTGATGACCATCTTCAGCACTTCGTTCGGGAAGTAGCTGTCGAGCGTGCGGCCGTTGATCTTGAAGCCGCCCGCGCCGGGCCGCATGAACACCCGGGCCGCAGCCGTCTTCCGGCGTCCGGTGCCGTAATATTGAACTTGGCTCACGTTGCGATCTCTCCTTGGGATTCTCGGGCTCGAGGTTCCGTCTACAGCGCGGCGGCGACGTCGAAGCTCTCGGGCTGCTGCGCCTGGTGCGGATGCTCGCCGCCCGCGTACACCTTGAGCTTGCGGAGCTGTTTGCGGCCGAGCGGACCCTTGGGGAGCATGCCCCACACCGCCTCCTCGACCAGCTTCGTCGGCCGGCGCGCGCGCCGCTTGGCCGCCGTCTCCGACTTGATCCCACCCGGATAGCCCGTGTGGTAGTGATAGATCTTCTTCTCTTCCTTGCCGCCCGTCAGCACCGCCTGCTCGGCGTTGATGACGATGACGAAGTCACCGGTGTCGATGTGCGTCGCATAGGTGGGCTTGTGCTTGCCCATCAACAAGCGAGCCGCCAGCGACGACAGACGTCCCAGAGGGATCCCCGCCGCGTCCAGCACGTACCACCGATGCTCGATCTCGGCGAGCTTCGGGCTGTAGGTCTTCTTCAGCATCTCCAAAATCTCCAGGTCAACTCGGGGCTGGGAATGACTTGCCTCGCCGCAGCGACCACGGCGGTCGACACCCGCCATCGCGGCGCAAAGGACCCACATGCTAGGCGGGGAGGGAAGAATTGTCAAGAGGACACGAACCACCGAAGGATCGGTCTGGACCCGATCCCAGTCCCGCGCAACCCCGCCAGTGTGGCGCAGACGCGCGAATTCCGCAAGGGGGAGCGGAGCGCTCCCGGCGGAACGCTAGCGAGGGAAGAGGTCGGCCACCGCGATCTCGAAACCGGGGAGCGCCGCCGACTGCACTGTCTCCCGCACCCCCCCATGGCAGATCTCGACGTAGCCCCCGCCCGACTTCAGGCCGTAGACGACGACGGTTCGGGAGTCAGGGTCCACCATCCAGTACTCGGGGATGCCGGCGTCCTGGTACGCCCGCAGCTTGACTCGCCGGTCGCGGCTCCTGGTGCTCGGCGAAAGGACCTCCAGGACGAGGTCCGGGACCCCTCGGAAGCTCTTATCCTCCCAGTGCGGAGCGTTCCCGGGCCGGAAGAAGACGAGGTCCGGCTCCACGGGACTGGCGATGCCTGCGGGGAGAAGGATGTCGAAAGGCGCGGTCAGGACGACGCCGAGCTCCCGCTCCGAGACGAAGTGGTCGAAGTACCGCCCCAGCTTCACGACGACGAACTGGTGCTTGAAGTTGGGAGCCGGTGTCACGTACAGGCTTCCCCGGATGACCTCATAGCGGTTGCCGTCGTCGGGGAGGCGCCGATAATCCTCATACGTCCAGTCCCCTTGCCTGGGCCAGCTCTCATTCGCCGGAAGGTCCAGTCGGTAGGCGGGTTCGGTCATCGGTGTGCCTCCTTGCCGCGGTACAGCTCCCCGTCAGGCTAAGCGGTCCCGCCCGGAGTCGTCAACCCGGGTTCATCGTCGCCGGAAATCATAACTCAGGTCGCGCCGCGGGACGACCGCCGTCGCGGCTGATCCGGCCTGATCCTCACCCGGCCATCCCGGGATACACTTCTTCCCGATGTCCCACACCACCTCGACCGCCGCTCCTCTCGACGCTCCCCTGGATAAGTCGGGCAAGACG
>DASWQX010000533.1:0-2889 GCA_036403495.1 Thermoanaerobaculia bacterium | reverse complement strand
GACGGTGGAGGGGGGTCTGAGGGTGGCACGGAGCCCCCTCCACCAGCCTTCGGCTGGTCCCCCTCCCCGTCCCGGGGAGGATCGCATGAGCAGCGACTGGCCCCTTTGGGAGGTCTTCGTCCGCTCGAAGGGCGGCCTCTCGCACCGCCACGTCGGTTCGGTCCATGCGCCCGACCCGGAGATCGCGCTGCGCCACGCCCGCGACACCTATACGCGGCGCATGGAGGGGGTGAGCCTGTGGGTGGTCCGCTCGGCGGACATCGTCGCCTCAGACCCGTCGGAAGACGCGGCGATGTTCGATCCCGCCGCCGACAAAATCTACCGCCACCCGACCTTCTACACGATCCCGGACGACGTGAAGCACATCTGATGCCGTCGCTCCCCCCGATTCGTCCGGAGGACGAAGCCTGTGCCGAAAAGGTTCGTGGGCACGGCGCGTTCGACGCCCCCGCGGACGATTCGAACGGCGCCCTCTTCGACTATCTCCTCCGCCTCGGCGACGACGCCCTTATCCTCGGGCAGCGCCTCTCCGAATGGACCGGCCACGCGCCCTCCGTGGAGGTCGACCTCAGCCTCGCCAACATGGCGCTCGACCTGATCGGGCAGGCGACCTTCTTCCTCGATTATGCTGGCGAGGTGGAAGGGAAGGGGAGGGACGGCGACCGCCTCGCCTTCCACCGCGACGTTCTCGATTTCCGCAACTGCCTGCTGGTCGAGCAGCCGAACGGCGATTTCGCCCAGACGATGGCGCGCCAGTTCCTGTTCTCGACGTGGCAGGTCCGCCTCTTCCGCCACCTGGTCTCCTCGGCCGACCAGCGCATCGCCGCGATCGCCGAGAAGGCCGTGAAGGAAGTCACCTATCACCGGGAACTGGCGTCGGAATGGGTGGTCCGCCTCGGCGACGGCACCGACGAGAGCCGGCGCAGAATGACGGACGGCATCGACTGGATGGCCCGCTTCGTCCCCGAGCTGTTCGAGGACGACGAGCTGACCTTGTTCCTCGCGGAGAAGGCGATCGGCGCCGACCCGAACGCCTTCCGCGCCGATTACGAGGAGGAGGTCGCCGCCGTCCTCGCCGAGGCGACCCTGCCGGAACTGCCGCAGCAGCGCCCCATCCTCGGCGGCCGCCGCGGGCATCATTCGGAGCATCTCGGCCACCTCCTCTGCACCCTCCAATTCCTCCCCCGCACCTATCCGGAGGCCGTGTGGTGAGGGGGACGGCGAATCTCCCCTCCCGCGAGCGGGAGGGGTCGGGGGAGGGGCTGTCGTCATCCGCCGCAGGCTCACAAGCCCTCCCCCAGCCCCTCCCGCAAGCGGGAGGGGAGCCGATCTGGGAGATTCTCGGCTCCGTTCCCGACCCCGAGATCCCGGTCCTCTCGATCGTCGACCTCGGCATCGTCCGCGCCGTCCACCCGGAGCGCATCGTCATCACGCCCACTTATACCGGCTGCCCGGCCACGCAGGTGATCGAGCGCGACATCCGCGCCGCGCTGGACGCGGCCGGTTACCGCAACATTCGGATTGAAACGGTGCTCTCCCCGCCCTGGACCACCGACTGGATCACGCCCGAAGGACGCGCGAAGCTGCACGCCTACGGCATCGTCCCGCCGATGGCCGCCGGCCAGCGCGCGCCGCAATGCCCGCAATGCAGATCGGTTCACACCGAGGAGATCAGCCGCTTCGGATCGACGCCGTGCAAGGCGCTGTGGCGGTGCCGCGACTGCGCGGAGCCGTTCGACCTGTTCAAGTGCCACTGAGGGGCGGCGGGTGAGCGTCAACTTCCACAGCCTCGAAATCGCCGAGCTGGTCCCCGAAACCGCCGACGCCAAGTCGATCCGATTCCACCTCCCCGAGGAGCTGCGCGGCGCGTTCCGCTTCAAGCCCGGCCAGCACCTGACGCTGCGCGCCGAGATTGGCGGCGAGGACGTGCGCCGCAACTACTCGCTGTGCGTCGCCCCCGAGGAAGGCGTGCTCAAGGTCACTGTGAAGCGCATCGCCGGCGGCCTGTTCTCGACCTGGGCGAGCGAGGCGCTGAAGCCCGGCGACCGGCTCGACGTGATGGAGCCGCACGGCAGCTTCACCTGGGACTTCCGCGCGGACTCGGCAAACCACTATGTCGCCTTCGCCGGAGGCTCGGGCATTACGCCCGTCATCTCGCTCCTCAAGACGGCGATGATCGAGGAGCCGGGGAGCCGCTTCACGCTCTTCTACGGCAACCGCGACAGCCAGTCGGTGATCTTCCTGGAGGATCTCGCGCGCCTCAAGAACCGCTACATGGACCGCCTCGAAATCCACCATTTCCTGGCCGAGGAATCGGAGGATATCGACCTCTTCAACGGGATGCTCGATCGCGGCAAATGCGACGAGGTGCTCGACGTCCTCATCGATCCGGCCGGCGCCGCCGCATTCTTCATCTGCGGCCCCGGTCCGATGATGGACGCAGCCGAGGCGGCGCTGCTTGGCCGAGGGGTTCCGGCGGATCGGATCCACATCGAGCGTTTCACCGCCGATCGCCCGCCCGAGGCGCTCCAGGCTCAGCTCGAGGCGATGTCGCGGGAGGCGCAGGGCCTGACGATGCTGGTCACCCTCGACGGCCGTAAGCGCCGCGTCCCCTTCCGCGCCGAGGCCGGCAACATCCTCGATTCCGCCCGCCTCGCGGGCCTCCCGGCGCCCTTCGCCTGCAAGGCCGGCGTCTGCGCCACCTGCCGTGCCCGGGTCGTGGCAGGCGAGGTCGAAATGGCCGCCCGCTACGGCCTTACCGACGAGGAGATCGCCGCGGGCTACGTACTCACCTGCCAGAGCGTACCCAAAGGCGAAGGGCTCGAAGTCGACTACGATGCGTGATTATGCTCCCCATCCGCAGCATGGGGAGGCATGAAGGATTACCGC
>DASWQX010000532.1:0-3920 GCA_036403495.1 Thermoanaerobaculia bacterium | reverse complement strand
GGCGCCGCTCGTATAAGTCGTCACGTTCGCGCCGACAGGACCAGTCAGATCGGAAAAGGCGCTGCCCGAGTACGAGAACTGAGCGACGAACCCCTGCTCGTTGTTGCTGTTGTCGATCCAGTGCAGAGTGAACTGATGGGTGATCGAGCTATAGGAGGCGGTGAGGCCGGACGGGGCGGCGGGTATGCCGCAGGTCAGCGTAACGGGGCTCGATGTAAGATTCGTAGCGGAGCCCTCAAACCGTACGCTGACCGTATGCGCGATCCCATCCTGGAGGCTGGCCGGCGTGACGATTCCGAAGCCGTGCAGCCCGTTGTCCCCCAGATAGGCTCCCACGTCGGAGCGGGAAGCATTCGCCAGAACGGTGGTGAGTGACGTTCCGTCCTTATAGAACGACACCGTGATGGGCGTGTTGAGCCGGTTGCGGTCGGCCGCCCAACCCACCAGCGTGTCGCATCCGGCATGGTCCAAAAACCCTACATAATTGGGGGGAAGACTGATCGGCGTGGAGGCCACGCAGTCGTTCGCCGCGTTCGACCATTCGTACTGGTAGCCGTAGCCGCCCGTGCCGAAAAACGGCGTGGGCGTCCAGTTGCACTTGTCATCGGCCTCGTTGCCGCCGGCGTCAGTCCAGGTATTGAGCTGTGGATCGGTCACGGCTTCGCGCGTCTCGTGAGTGACGAAGTGCTCCTGATTCTGCTGCGGCGACCAGCCCGAGACCTGGCAGCCGCCGCAACTGGGGTAGGGCTGGACGGAGTACTTCGCGATGTTGGCGCCGGCGGCGAAGTAGCCATGATAAGCACAATACCAGAGGTTCGGTCCGCCGCACGAGGTGGTGCCATCCGGCCGCGAAGAATACGAGGCGGTCGGGAGAACAACCTCATAGATCGCGCTGGCGTCGAAGCCATGGGTCGACAGATATGTGTTGACCTCGCCCTGAGCAATGGCGTCGGTGACGTTCACCGGCGGCGGCGTGGTGTCGAACCAGTCGGCGGTTCCGGCGGCGAGGTTGGTCAGCGCTATGGTGCCGTTGCTGCCGCTGTACTGCGTGATGGTGTTGTATTCGGGAGTGTTGCCGAACTGGTTGCGGAAGCTTTGCAACGTCCGGGCGTAGCTGTAGTCCGGCGAGGCGGCGTTGTTGAAGCTCGGCCCCCAGAAGATGAAGACCATATGGGCCGAGGTGATCACGGGTCCGCCGTGGTACGTCAGATTGACGCCTGACTTGAGGATCGGCCGACGCACGTTGCGCGAAGGAAAGACGTGAACGCCGGAGCTCGGTTGAGACGCCGGCGGTTTCCAGGGTTGAGCGCCCGCCAGCGCGGCGAGACCGAGGAATACGCCGAGCCAGAGGGCCAGGGTGCGTTGGGGGAGAGCGTGAGAGAATTTGGTGCGACGGAGGTTTCGGCAGAACAGGGTCATTGGAATACCTCTTTGGAAGGCCGGCAGTTTGGAAGCGATCAACAGTGAAGTGTCGAGGCCGCCGAAAGCATTTCAGCGCGTGGCAAAAAAAGTTGTTCCACGGACGTCCCGGGCCTGTCTCAGAGGGTGCGAACCATCCTCAAAGGAGAACCGTCCCATGTCCTGGAATCGCAGCAAGTCCGCCCTCGTCACCGCCCTGTCCGTCGTCCTGCTCGGCGCGCCAATCGCCGCACGGGCGCAGACGGCCACCATCGAAGGTTTCCTCAGCAATTTCGACGTGGTCAACGAAACCGGGCAGGACGCTCACGGTTTCGAGATCCAGCTCGAAGGCGCGGCGCAGAACGATCTCTACTACACCGTCTATGGGCAGCAGTACGGCATGCCCACCGTGTCGACGTACGCCACCGGCGTGCGCGTCCGCTGGGAGAGCCCCTACGACGCCGGCCGCGGGCAGTACACCTACACGACGCCGCAGCACACGCCCGGCGTGCCCTATAACTGGAACGACTGCTATCAGGCGGGCAGCACCTACAAGACGGCCGGCTGCGAGGCTCTCGGCCAGGGGTTGCACCCCACCCCCAACAAGACGATCGTCGCCACCGGCCGCTGGCTGGTCGACGATCCGCAGCACCCCGGCACGCTGATCCCGATCGAGCCCAACGTCGCCATTCCGTTCCCGACCTGGACCCTGGGTGCCGTCGGAGCCGTGGGCTCCTCGCCGGTCGTCGTCGCCGAGGTCGAAGCGCCCGAGCCGCCGGAGACGCCGGAGGTCTACGGCGACGCCCAGTGGATGAAGGTCTACGTCACTCAGTTGACGCGCTCCGCGGTGCCGGCCGACCTGACGAGCGACAACTCGATCGTCCCCCAGGATGCCACCAAGCTCGATACCGCCTGGGAGATCCTGCAGGCCTCGCCGCCGAGCAACGGCAACCAGAAGCGCAACCGTCACCAGGGCGGCATCAATCCGGATACCCGGGCGATCCTCCGCCGCTTCGAGACCTACAAGTTCACCGGCTCCTACGATGCCATCACCCACAAGGCGATCTGCGCCGACACCGTCTGCGCCGCCCCGGCGGCGGATGAGCTGGGCGACTTCATCGCGGCCCAGAACTCGGCGATCAACCTGGCGCCCGACGCCCTGATCGTGGCCAAGACCGGCACCGGCACGGTGAGCGCGCCGACCCCCAAGATCAGTTGCGGCAATGCCTGCTCGGCCTTCACGCTCAACGGCAGCACCGTGTCCCTCACCGCCAATCCGGGCGGCAACGTCTTCACCGGCTGGACCGGCGCCTGCTCGGGCACCCAGCCGACCTGCACGGTGACCGTGAACGGCCTGATGAACGTCGGCGCCGCCTTCATGCCGCAGTACACGCTGTCGATCAGCCGCTCCAACACCGGCACGCTGACCGGCACGCCGGCCGGCAACGACAAGGCGCTCAACTGCCCGGGCAACTGCTCCGCCAAGTTCACCGCCGGCACGACGGTGATCCTCACCGCCACGCCCCCGGCCGGCAAGCAGTTCGTGAGCTGGACCGGCGCCTGCTCGGGCACGAACCCGATCTGCAGCGTCGTCGTCACCCAGAACACCAGCGCGCAGGCGATCTTCAGCAAGTAGCCGAAATCCCTTCAACGCGACGGGATCAAAGGGCGGAGCCGCGAGGCTCCGCCCTTTCTGCCTGTCAGTGGCAGCGCCGGATTCCGACCGCCCCTTTCGCCCCGTCCGCTGCGAGCTCCGCCTCGCGAATTGCTCTCGCCGCCTTCTCCGCTGCCCCCTTCGCCCCGTCCGCTCGCGCGTGCCTTCCCCTCGGCGCCCGCTTCGCCTTTTCGGATGCACCGTTCATCCGGCACGCTCGTGCACAAATCCGCCCGAAGGGACGCACCGGCGCTCATTCGGCCCTGTGCGCCCGCCCGGGCGAATGCACCAGGGCCTCGGATCCAAGGGGCATCCGAGAAGGCGAAAGGGGCAATCCGCGGTCGCGCACACCCATTCGCGTCTCATGTGTGCACAAACGCGTTCCGGCCTCCGCGCCAGTCCGCGGCGTATGCACGCGGAAGCCAGGCGTCCCGCGCCTTCGCTCCGGCCACGCGTGGTAGTTTGAAGGCGAATGCGCGCCATCGTCGTCCAGCAGCTCGGCCCGCCCGAAGTCCTCGTGCCGGGCGAAGCCCCGGTGCCCGAGCCAGGACCCGGCGAGGTGCTCGTGCAACTCCGGGCGATCGGCGTCAACTTCTCCGAAACCGAGCGCCGGCGAGGCGTCTACGCCACGCCCGCCTTCCCCTGGATCCCCGGCACCGAGGGAGCCGGATCGGTGGTCGCCGTCGGTCCCGGCGTCGATTCAAGCCTGATAGACCGCCGCGTTGCCTTCTGGGCCATGCCTCCCGTAGTCAGCGGCACCTATGCCGAGTACGCCACCGCGCCCATCGCCTCGCTCTTCTTCCTCGGCTCAGGCACGTCCTTCGAGGTCGGAGCCGCCCTTCCGCAACAGGGCCTGACCGCTTATGGC
>DASWQX010000531.1:0-2589 GCA_036403495.1 Thermoanaerobaculia bacterium | reverse complement strand
GGCAGGTTCGTCCTCGGCCTCGCGACGGTGGCCGCGCTGCTGACCGTCAACGGGCTCTGGCTCTCGGACCGGCCGGACGACTACTGGCGGGAGCTCGCGCTGATCGATCGTCCGCCGATGACCGGCCGGCACCAGCGGGTGGCCGGCGAGATCCTGAACTTCAAGCGGTTGATGCAGCCCGCGGCGACGGTGGCGACCGCCTGGGCGGGGATCCCGGCGTACTTCTCCGACTACAGGATGATCGACATCCTCGGCTACAACGACCGCACCGTCGCGCACATGGCTCCCGTCGTGCCGCTCGACGAGGACAACTTCGACACCTTCCGTCCCGGCCACACCAAGTGGGACGAGCAGCGGCTGCTCACCGTGCAGCGCCCCGACGCCTTCTTTCAGATCTGGGGGATCAAGCGCGGCATGGGGCCGGTGGCGAAGGTGCTGCCGAGCTACGGCTATCACAAGATCGGCAGGTTCTGGGTGCGCACGGACACTCCCTACCTGAAACCTCAGGCGGCTCCCCCCGCGGCCGAGCCGGACGAGGAGCCAGCCTCAGCGACAGGAGATCCCGCCGCTCAAGCCCAGACGCGGCCCCGGCGGCGCGGGCAGGCCGCCGTGGCGCTGGAGGGGCCCCAGTAATTTGATCAGTAGGCTGATCAGTAGGGCACGCCCATGATCTGGAGGTTGGCGTAGCTCCAGCCATAGCTCGCCACTTCGGGCCCTTCCTGGTCGGCGTAGTGGCCGAACTCGGCCGTCAGGCCGGTCGCCGGCACGTCGAGCACGCCGTTCGGGGCGGTACCCGCGAACTGCAGAGTCTTGACCGCCGTCCCGCCGGCGGAGAGCACCACCGTGACGCTCCCGTGCTCGGCGTCGTAGGTGTACTTCAGGTGATAGGTCCTGCCCTGCACCCAGGGAACCCCCTGCTCCTCCTGCGTCAGGCTCCCCGCGGGCAGATTGATGTTCTGCGCCGCCTTCAGCGTCACCTTGGGCGGGCTGAAGGCGTTGACGTTGGCGATCGTATTGCCGCGGAACTTCCCCCGGTAGAGCCAGAGGATGGCGTGGTTGCCCGGGACCTTCGCGCGATCCCAGGGGCCGGGGACCACATCCATGTCGACGACCATCTTGCGCAGCGACAGCGCGTTCGGCAGCACGATGTTGAAGGTCTTCTTCTCGTTGCCCGGCGTGGCGGTGTGAAATACGCCGGAGGCGCTGAAGAGGATCGAGCCGCCGGTGGAGGGGGGCGGGTCCGGGGTGCCGCTGCCGGGCGCGGTCAGCGTCGAGGCGCCGGAGCCGGCCGGCGCTACGATCATCATTTCCTGATTGACCCCGGTATAGATCGAGGCATAGGCGTAGAACGGCTGATCGCAGCTCACCTGGGAGCGCGCGTCCGCCGTCTGCTGCTCGCTGAGGAGGCCGAAGGCGTCGCCGAAGAAACGCAGCGAGAGCGGCTTGAAGGCCAGCGACGCCGTGGCGCCGATCTGCGTGCCGTCGGCCCGGAAGAAATCGATCTGGCACTGCGCGGCCTTCTGGCCGAGATTGACCACTCCCAGGTCGGTGAAGTCGCCATGGGTGAGGTCGCGGCGCAGGCCGAGGAGGACGGCCGTGGAGCCTGCGGCGAACAGGTTGTCCGAGGAGATCACCGGCAGCGGGCTCACCGTGGTGACCTGCGCGTTGGCCGGGGTGCTGTACAGGCGGGCCTCGATCGACATCGTGGCGCTGGTGTTGATCTCCAGGAGGCCGTTCTTGCCGGGCGTGCTGACGCCGCCGAGCACCGACGTGCGCCCCGCGGCGACCGGAGTCTGCACCGGCGGCGTGGTGGAGCGCTGCGTGCCATCGCTCTCGGCCGTCAGGTAGGTCGCCGTGTAGGGGCGCGACACAGTGCCGCCGTTGGTGATCCAGATCTGGACGGCGTGAGTGCTGCCGGTGACGCTGTTGACCGGATCGGGCACCGGCACATAGACCGCGCCGGCGAACGCCGCGCCGGCCGCGCCCAGCATCGTGATCGTTGCGGCGACCGCGGTCATGACCGTGAAACGGGCGGCGAAACGGGCGACGAGCGGCTGCCTCATCGGTTCCATCCTCTTTCGGTCAGGAGTGGAGTGCTGCAATAAATTGAAACATCTGCATGATAAACCCAGGGACGCCGCCGCGCAAGCCTCGAGAAAGAAAAGGAACCCAAAATGCATCGAGCCCGTACCGCGCGCTTTCGTGCGCGGAGACGGGCTCGGAGCCGGCGCTGGTGAAACCCCGCGTCAGTGCGTGATTTCGACGTGGAAGTTGGCGAACTTCCAGCCCAGGCTGGAGACCTCGGGGAGGCCCTGGTTGTTGTAGTTTCCGAACTCGGCCACCAGGCCGGTCGCCGGAATCGTCAGGATCTGGTGGCTGGCGGTGGCGGAGAAGTGGCCGCCCTTGACCAGTTGACCGCCCTGGAAGATGCCGAAGTCGACGTTCTTGGTGGTCGCGTTGTACAGCATGGAGATGTGGTAGTTCTGGCCCTGCTGGAACAGGTACCCCACCTGGATGCTGGTGGTGTAGTGCGGCGGCAGGTCGATGTTCTGCGCGTCCTTGACCTTGTTGTTGTTGGGGCCGAAGGCG
>DASWQX010000530.1:0-7413 GCA_036403495.1 Thermoanaerobaculia bacterium | reverse complement strand
TTCCTCGTGCCGGCGATCAAGCTGGACGAAGCCGAGAACGTCCTCGCCCTCTGTCACCGTCACCCGGATGTCTGGTGCGCCCTGGGCACCCACCCTCATGACGCCGCGTCGTGGAAAGAGGGGGACGTCGACCGCCTCCGCTCTCTCCTCGCCGATCCCAAGGCGGTGGCGGTGGGGGAGTGCGGCCTCGACTTTTTCTACGACCACTCGCCGCGGGAAACGCAGCTCCGGGTCCTGCGCGAGCAGTGGAGCCTGGCGATCGAGCTCAGCCTGCCGGTCGTGGTCCACAACCGCGACAGCAACGAGGAGATGCTGGCGGTGGTCGGCGAGGAGCCTTTCCGGAATCTCCAGGCGGATTTCCACTCGTTCGCCGGCGGGCTCGACATGGCCCGTGTCCTGATCGACCGCGGCTTCTACCTGGGATTCACCGGGATGATCACCTTTCCCAAGGCCGACAACGTCCGCGAGGTGATCCCGATCCTGCCCCCGGACCGCTGCCTCGTCGAGACCGACACCCCCTACCTGGCTCCGGTCCCTCATCGCGGCAAGCCGAACCGCCCCGCCTTCGTGATCGAGATCGCCGAACGGCTGGCCCGCGAGACGGGGGAGACCTACGAGGAGGTCTGCCGGCGGACGGGGGAGAACTTCTTCCGCCTGTTCCCGAAGGCCCGTTAAGCCGGGTTCGGCACGTCGATGAACTCGACGTCGATCTGGAACCGCTCCACCAGGTGCTCGCCCAGGGCTTTGACCCCCAGCCGTTCCGTCGCGTAGTGGCCGGCGGCGAGGTAGTGAACTCCGGTTTCCCGCGCCACGTTCATCACCCACTCCGTGACCTCGCCGGTGACGTAGGCGTCGAGACCTTCCTCGATCGCCGTGTAGAACTCCCGCTGCCCGCCGCCGCTGATTACCCCGAGCGTCGAGATCGATCGCGGCCCGGCCAGGTAGACGAGCGGCTCCTGGCCGTAGACGCGGCGGCAGCGCGCGACCAGCTCATCCGCGGAAACCGGCTCTGGAAAGAGCCCCTTCACGCCGAGCGGCAGCCCCTCGTACTGACCGAAGGGCTCGATCCGTTTGAGGCCGAGCTCACGGCCGGCCACGGCGTTGTTGCCCACCTCCAGGTGACGATCCAGGGGGAGGTGGTAGGCGAGCAGGCTCATCTCGCCGCGGATCAGCTCCGCGACGCGCCGGAACTGGAAGCCGGTGAGAGCCCTCGGCATCCCCTCCCAGAACAGTCCGTGATGGACCAGCACGGCATCCGCTCCGGCTTCCCGGGCGCGGACGAAGAGCTCCTGGCAGGCCGAGACGCCGGTGACGATCTTGCCGATCTCCTCCCGTCCCTCCACCTGGAGGCCGTTCGGTCCGAAGTCCTTCCCGCGGGAGTCGAGGTACTGGTCGAGATAGGAGACGAGGGCGTCGCGCCGGACGGTGTTTGCCATGGGCGGAGCATAGCCCGAGAGGAAAAGAAAAGGGCGGCCGCGAGGCCGCCCTTGCAAACGTGGGAGGACGAGGAGGGTTTAGCGGTTGCCGCCGCGGCCACCGCGGTCGCCGCCACGGCCACCGCCGCCGCCGCCGCGGCCGCCCCGGAAGCCGCCGCCCCCGGGACCCCGGCCGCCGCGATCGCCGCCGCGGTCACCTTCCGAGCGCTCGCCGCCGCCGCCGGCCATCGCCATCTCCATCCCCTCGTACTGCGAGGGGTCGTAGTCGGGCGACTCCATGATCACGGCCTTGCGGGAGAGACGGATCTTGCCCTGCTCGTCGATGTTGACGACCTTGACCTCGATCTCATCGCCCTCCTTGAGGAGGTCGGTGACCTCGCGGACGCGGTACGGGGCGAGCTCGCTGATGTGCACCAGCCCGTCCGTGCCCGGCATGATCTCGACGAAGGCGCCGTACGCCTCGATGCGGCGCACCGTGCCGGTGTAGATCTTCCCCAACTCGGGAACCTGGGTCAGGCGCTCCACCATCTGGATGGCGCGCCGGGCCGCCGGCTCGTCGGGCGAGGCGATGATCACCCGGCCGTCGTCCTCGATCTCGATGTTGCAGCCGGTCTCCTCGATGATCGAGCGGATCGTCTTGCCACCGGGTCCGATGACGTCGCGGATCTTCTCCTTGGCGATCTGCAGCGTATAGAGCCGCGGCGCGAACTTGGAGATGTCGTTGCGCGCCTGGGGGATCGCCCCCTCCATGATGCCGAGGATGTGCATGCGGCCGGCCTTGGCCTGCTCCAGCGCGACCCGCATGATCTCGCGGGTGACGCCGGTGATCTTCATGTCCATCTGGAGGGCAGTGACGCCCTGGCGGGTGCCGGCGACCTTGAAGTCCATGTCGCCGTAGTGGTCTTCCTGGCCGGCGATGTCGGTGAGCACCGCGAAGGTGTCGTCCCCCTTGATCAGGCCCATGGCGACTCCTGCCACCGGGGCGAGGAGCGGCACGCCGGCGTCGAACATGGCGAGCGAGCCGCCGCAGACCGTCGCCATCGACGAGGAGCCGTTCGACTCCAGGATGTCGGAGACGACGCGGAGGGTGTAGGGAAACTCGTCCTCGTGCGGCAACACGGGCATGAGCGCCCGGCGGGCCAGCACGCCGTGACCGATCTCGCGCCGCCCGGGGCTGCGCAGGAACTTCACCTCGCCGACGGAGAAGGGGGGGAAGTTGTAGTGCAGGAGGAACTTCTGGATGCTCTCCCCCTCGTACTCCTCGATCACCTGGGCGTCGCGGCTGGTGCCGAGCGTCGCCGTGGCCAGGGCCTGGGTCTCGCCGCGGGTGAACACCGCCGAGCCGTGCGTGCGGGGGAGGACCCCGATCTCGATCTCGATCGGCCGGATCTCGTCGAGCCGCCGGCTGTCGAACCGGATGCGGTCGTGGAGCACCACCTCGCGCAGGATCTCCTCCTCGAGGCGGCTGACGATCTTCTTGACGCTGGCCTTCCTCGCCACCTCGTCCTCGGGGATGCCGCCGATGTAGGACTTGACAACCGCGCTGACCGCGTCCTTGCGCTCGAACTTCTTCTTGGTGAAGAGGGCGGCCTTCAGCGGGGCGTAGAGGTCGCCCTTGACCTGCTCGTAGAGCGACTCGGGGTAGGTCTCCGGCGCCGTCCAGCTCGGCTTCTCCCGGTTGCCGTCACGGAAGAGCTCGTGCTGCGCCTTGATGATCTTCTGGATCTCAAGGTGGCCGCGCCAGATGCACTCGAGGATCAGCTCCTCGGAGACCTGGTTGGCGCCCGCCTCGACCATCACCACCGCGTCCTCGGTGCCGACCACGACCAGGTCGAGGTCCGACACGTCGCGCAGGCTGTTGGTGGGGTTCATCACCACCTGGCCGTCGATCAGCCCCACGCGCACCGCTCCCACCGGATGGTAGAAGGGGATGTTGGAGAGCACCAGCGCGACCGACGCGCCGTTGATGGCGAGGATGTCGGGATCGTTCTCGCCGTCGGCCGAGAGGCAGAAGGAGATGATCTGGGTGTCGGCGAAGTAGCCTTCGGGGAACAGGGGGCGGAGCGGGCGGTCGATCTGGCGGGAGGTGATGATTTCCTTCTCGGAAGGTCGCCCTTCTCGCTTGAAGAAGCCCCCCGGGATGCGCCCGGCGGCGTAGGTGTACTCGCGATAGTCGACGGTGAGCGGCAGGAAGTCACGCTCCACGCCGCCCTTGTTCTCCATGCACGCGGTGGCGAGCACGACGGTGTCGCCGAGGCGGACGGTGCAGGACCCGTTGGCCTGCTTGGCCAGGTAGCCCGATTCGATGATCAGGGTGCCCTCGCCGATGGTGATCTCTTTGCGTTGCTTCATGGGGTTGTTTTCTCTCTCTCTTTTTCGCTTTATTCCGCTTTGTTGCTTGTCTGCCTACGGTTCCGGACCGGCCCTGTGCGTCGGGGCGTCGCGTCCTCGGTGGGAACGAGGAGCCGAAGGGTCCGGGGGATCGCCTGAGCGGCTCCGGGATCCGTCGTTCAGGGGATCCCGGAGCTTTCCTGCCGAGTCGGTCGGTGGGGGGGACTACTTGCGGATCCCGAGGCGCTCGATGGTCGAGCGGTACTTCTCGACATCCTTCCCCTTCAGATAGTCGAGCAGGCGACGGCGCTGACCCACCAGCTTGAGCAGGCCGCGGCGGCTGTGATGATCCTTGGTGTGCGTCTTGAAGTGCTCGGTCAGCTCGTTGATCCGGCTGGTCAGCAGAGCCACCTGCACTTCGGGCGAGCCGGTGTCCGTACCATGGGTCCGGTACTCGCTGATGATCTTTCCCTTGACTTCACTGGTTTGCGCCAAAGCAAACTCCTCCTTACATTTCTCTCCAGCTACATTCTAGCACAGGCCCACTCCGGGCCCGACTCAGCGAAACACGACCCGGGGCTGGACGATCCCCACCCCGGCGCTACCGATCCTCTCGATGACGGTGCCGACGGCGATGAACTCGCGCCGGCGGTTGATCAGCTTCACCCAGTCCCCCTCCTCGCCGGCCAGCTCGCGCACCAGCACGGTCTGGCCGTGGGCGATCCGGTGCTCCTGCTGCGAGTCGGCGGTGACCTCGGCGAAGGGGAGGGGGATCTGGTCGAAGGGGATCCACGCCGGCCCCAGCCCCTCGCCCGCCTGCACCAGCTCGTCGAGCCGGCCGAGCCGGACGGCGTCCTCGGTGCTGAAGCCGCCGATGCGCGTGCGGCGCAGCTCGGCGAGGTGCGCTCCCACCCCCAGCGCGGCGCCGAGGTCGTGCGCCAGGCCGCGGGCATAGGTCCCCGAGGAGCAGGCGAGCCGGAAGCGGAGCCGCCCCTCCTCGTCAATGCCGCCGACGGGAGAGAACTCGTAGACGGTGACGTCCTTGGTCTCCGACGGCACCTCCTCCCCCCGGCGGGCCAGCTCGTAGTACTTGACCCCCTGCACCTTCTTGGCGGAGTAGGGGGGCGGCTGCTGCTGGATCTCCCCCTCGAAGGCGTGCATAGCCGCCGCCACCGCGTCCGGCGACAGGGCCGCCACGGCTCCGGGCTCCGCCTCGGCGGTCACCTTGCCCGACGAGTCGTAGGTGTCCGTGGCGCTGCCGAAGCGGATGACCCCCTCGTAGACCTTGGGCGCCCGGATCAGGAAGCGGGTGAGGCGCGTCGCCGTGCCGAGCGTCAGCAGCAGCAGGCCGGTGGCGTCCGGGTCGAGGGTGCCGCAATGGCCGATCTTCTTCTGCTTCAGCACCCGCCGCGCTTTCTGGACGGCGTCGTGCGAGGTGAATCCCGGCTCCTTGTCGAGCAACAGCAGGCCGTCTTTCATCTCCGTCATGAGCCGAGCGCCGCCCCCAGTTCCGCCGCCACCTCATGGCGGACCGCCTCGCCCTCGCCTTCCATCTTGAAGCCGGCCGCGTTGCGATGGCCGCCGCCGCCGTGGTGGCGGGCGACCTTCTCGACGTCGACCTCACCGCGGCTGCGCAGGGAGATCTTGTTCCCCCCTTCCGGGAGCTCGCGGATCAGCGCCACCGCGTCGACCCCCGCGATCGAGCGGATGGAGTCGATCAGACCCTCGGAATCGCCGGGAGCGGCGCCGGCGCGGGAGAACATCTCCAGCGTCAGACGGCCGGTCGCGATCCGCCCCCCCTCGTGGATCTGGAGGGTCTGGAGCATCTCGCCCAGCAGCTTCACCACCGCCAGCGGCTGGCTCTCGTAGAGCCACTGCGAGACCTGCTCTGGATGCGCGCCCTCGCGCACCAGGGCCGCCGCGGCCTCGAAGGCGGCGGTGGTGGCGTTCGAGAAGCGGAAGCCGCCGGTGTCGGTCACCAGGGTGAGGTAGAGGCAGCTCGCCACCTCCGGCTCGAGGGTCAGCTTGAGCCCCTGCGCCAGACGGTAGACCATCTCGCCGACGGCGGGCGCCGCCGAGTCCACCCAGTTGACCGCGCCATAGCACTGGTTCCCCAGATGGTGGTCGATGTTGATGATCGGCTTGGCCCCCAGGTGCTGCTCGAGGCCGGTGCGGTCCGGGCTCGGGCATTCGAGCACGATGATGGCGTCGAAGATGTCGGGGAAGCCGGCCGGCGGCTCCTCGCCGACGTGGATGCGGTCGCTGCCGGGCAGCGGCTTGTAGACGGTCGGCGTGGGGTCGCGGTTCCACACCACGGCCCCCTTGCCGAGGCCGCGCAGCAGGCGAGCGAGGCCGAGCTCGGAGCCGATGGCGTCGCCGTCCGGGTTGGCGTGGCTGGTGAGCAGGAAGCGGTTGCCCTGCCGGATGCGCTTTAACAGGTCCTCAGGAGCTTTCATCCCGCCCATGGAGGCCCTCCAGAATGTCTGAGATCCGTTGACTGTGCTCGGCCCCCCGGTCGAGCTCGAAATTCAGCTCCGGGGTGACCCGTAGACGGAGCCGGCGAGCCAGCTCCGTGCGCAGGAACCCGCGCGCGTGGCGAAGTCCCTCGATCGTCTCCTGCCGCTGCGCGTCGTCGCCGAGGACCGAGATCCTCACGATCGCCCGCTTGAGGTCCGTGGTCACCTCGACTCCCGTCACCGACGCCAGCTTGACGCGCGGATCGTGGATCTCCCGCAGGAGGAGGTCCGCGAGCTCGGCCCGCAGCACGTCGCTGACGCGGTCGGTGCGCCGGCTCAAGATTCGCCCTCCAGGACCTGCGGGTCCCAGCGGGTGAGGTAGATCTCCGGGTCGCTCTCCACCATCTCGCGCACCTGTTCCATCATCCTGTCCATCTCACTCTCGCCGCCGGCCGCCACCACCGCCATCGCGATCTCCGCCCGCTGGTGCAGATCGTGGAAATCGGTTTCGGCGATGGAGACCCGGTAGCGCTGATGCACCCGCTCGATCAGCGACTTGACGACCCGCCGCTTGTCCTTGAGGCTGCGGCTCGCGGGGAGGTGCAGCTCGAAAACGGAAATCCCGACGATCATCGGCTAGAGACGCCCCTCGGGGACCGTCAGGGGCGGCGGATCCGGGAGGAGCCGCCGCGGACGGGTTTAGAGGACCGGCGCCACCTCTTCGCTGGTGTAGGCCTCGATGACGTCGCCCGGCTTGAAGTCCTGGAAGCGTTCGAGGCCGATGCCGCAGTCGAAACCGGTACGGACCTCGGACGCGTCGTCCTTGAAGCGTTGTAGCGACGCGATCTTGCCCTCGTAGATGACCCGGTTGTCGCGCAGCAGGCGCACCGCCGCGGTCCGCGGGATCACCCCCTCGACCACGTGGCAGCCGGCGATCGTGCCGATCTTGGGCACCTTGAAGGTGTCGCGCACCTCCGCGCGGCCGGCGGAGACCTCGCGGAACGTCGGCGAGAGCAGGCCGGTCATCGCCAAACGCAGCTCGTCGATCAGCTCGTAGATGACGGTGTGGAGACGGATCTCCACCTCCTCCTTCTCGGCGAGGTCGACGGCGCTCCGCTCGGGGCGGACGTTGAAGCCGATGACCACCGCCTTGGAGGCCGAGGCCAGCAGCACGTCGTTGGTCGAGATCG
>DASWQX010000529.1:0-5336 GCA_036403495.1 Thermoanaerobaculia bacterium | reverse complement strand
GGGCGCCATCGCGAAGTGCCGCCGGACGCCGAAACGGCGGAGAGGGGCCTCGCCGCCGCCGAGCCCCGCCCAGTGCCGGACCGGCGAGCGCAAGCCGTCGGCTCCCACGATCCAGCGCGCCGCGAAGACCCCCTGATCGGTCTGTACGCCGCCCTCCGCGAAACCCACCGCCTTGACGCCCCAGCGCAGCTCGACGCCCACCTCTTCCGCCCGGCGGACGAGCGCCGCGTGCAGCTCGGTCCGCCGCACGCCAAGACCTCCCGAGTGGGGGAAGATCCCCTCGGCGATGGTGTCTCCATCCAGGTAGCGGATGCCGCGGAAGGCGACGCCGCGCGGCTCGACGCCGATCTCGCGGAGCCGCGCCACGGCGTCCGGCATCAGCCCCTCGCCGCAAGCCTTGTCGATCGGGGGGACCGCGCGGTCGAGGACGGTGACGGCGAGGCCGGCGAGCCTTGCCCTGATCGCCGTCGCCAGCCCGGCCGGGCCGCCGCCCACGATCAGGACGTCGAGGGCGCCGCTCATCCCTTCTCCAGCCGCATCCTCGCGAAGGCCAGGCTGGAGCGCGCCATGGCGCCGGCCAGGTGGAGCGGGGTGACGGGAGCGGGCGCCTCCAGCTCCCCTTCGAGGTAGAGGCGCAGGGTCTCTCCCCGGCGGAGCTTGCCGGAGGAGGTGCGCGGGAGGGTGCCCGGCGCCAGCACCACGACACGGTCGACGGCGAGGCCGGTGGCGCCCAGGACCGCCGCGCGGCAGCCGTCCGGCAGAGCCTGCCGATCGGCGGGAGACGCCGCGCGCGCCGCCTCGACGAACAGGGCCAGCACCTCGCCGCCCGCGTCCTCCGGCAGCCAGCTCGCCGCCACCGCGCAGCCGGAGCGTACGCCGGGGACCCCTTCGACCGCGCGCTCGATCTCCTCCGGCGCGTAGTTGCGCCCGCGCAGGATCACCACCTCCTTGGCCCGGCCGGTCAGGTAGAGCTCGCCGCCGAGGAGGAAGCCGAGGTCTCCCGTGTCGAGCCACCCCTGGCGGAGCGCGCGGGCCGTGGCCTCCGGGTCGCCGAGGTAGCCGTCCATCAGCGACGGCCCCTGGGCCCATACCCGCCCCACCCTTCCGGCGGACAGGTCGCGCCCCATCTCGTCCACAATCCGCAGGCGGAATCCGGGCACGGGGCGACCCACCGAGACGATCTCGCGGCCGTCCGCGGTCTCGCGGGCGACGCGGTCGTGGGAGAGCGACTCACGGTCGAAACGGCGGCCGCGGAACGGCCGGCCGAGGTCCGAGAAGGTGACGGCCAGCGCCGCCTCCGACAGGCCGTAGACGGGGGTCAGGGCCTCGCGCCGGAAGCCCCAGCGCGCGAAGCGGTCGCAGAAGGCCCGCAGCACCGAGGGGGCCACCGGCTCGGCGCCGTTGAGCGCCGTCCGCCAGCCGGAGAGGTCGACGCCCTCCATCTCGGCGTCGGAGACCCGGCTCACGCACAGGCTGTAGGCGAAGTTGGGGGCGGGCGAGATCGTCGCCCGGTAGCGCGAGAGGGCGCGCAGCCAGAGCGCCGGCCGGGCCACGAACAGCTCCGGCCCCAGCAGGGTCAGGGTGGCGTCGCGCGACAGCGCCGGGAAGACGCAGCCGATCAGCCCCATGTCGTGGTAGAGCGGCAGCCAGGAGACGCAGCTATGGCGAAGCTCGTCGCTGTCGCGCCAGAAGCCGTTCAGGATCTCGACCTGGGCCGCGATGGCGCGGTGACTGAGGGCGACCGGCTTGGGATCGACGGTGGTGCCGGAGGAGAACTGGATCAGGCCGAGGTCGGAGGGCGCCGCAGCGGGTTCGAGATCGCCCGAGTCGCGGGGGAGCTCGGCGGCCAACTCGGGGAGCGTCCGGCAGCCGAGCTCGGGGGCCGCCTCGGCGATCGCCTCGCCCAGGATGCGGCGCACCCGCGAGTCGGCGAGGACCAGGCGGGATCCGGACCGCGACAGCAGGCGCGCCGTGCGATGGACGTACTCGGCCATCCGCCCCAGCCGGACGGGCGGATAGAGCGGCACCGGCACGGCGCCCGCGAGCAGGGCGCCGAAGAAGGCCTCGAAGAACTCGATCCCGGTGGGGAAGATCAGGGCGACGCGGTCGCCTCGCCGCAGGCCGAGGCTCCTCAAGGCTCCGCAGACGGCGAACGCCCGCTCCCGCACCTCCGCCCAGCCGAACCAGGTGGCCGACTCGGAGCGGTCGACGAAGCGGAGCCCCCCCTCGGGCCGCTGCCCCGCCGCCAGCAGCCAGTCGACGAGGGTCGGAGGGTCGGGGGTCAGGAGATCAAGCATCGAGCTTCTTCCGCACGGTCGCGACGAGGTCGCCCACCGTCTCGATGGCCCCCTCGTCCAGTTCGTCCAGCCGCACCCGGAAACGGTTCTCGACCTCCATGGCCAACGTCAGCAGGCGGACCGAGTCGAGCCGCAGGTCCTCGACCAGCCGCATGTCCGGCCTCAGCGGCTCCTGCCAGCCGAGATGGCGGCGGGCCACCTCGGCGATGCCGGCGAGGACCACGGCGTCGTTCATCGGCTCTCCGGGGCTCCAGGCATCAAGCGGGAACGGTCAGCAAATACGGTGCCGTAGTCGGACAGCCGGGAGAGCGCCGCCTCCTCCGCGCGGATACGGACGCGCAGGATCAGGCCGTTGAGGACGCTGAAGACGATCGCCGTCAGCCACGCCGTGTGGACCAGCGGCAGGGCGAGGATCTCGGTAATCACCGCCAGGTAGTTCGGATGGCGCAGGAACCGGTAGGGCCCGCCGGTGACGGGGGAGGACCCCGGCAGCACGAGGATGCGGGTCGTCCAGCGGCCGTCGAGCGTGGTGATCACCCAGTAGCGGAGACCCGTGGCGAGCACGACCAGAATCAGCATCGGGATGCCGAGCCAGGGGAGGAACGGCCGGCCGAGGAGCCAGACCTCCAGAGGACAGCAGACCAGGAAGGCCGCGTGCTGGAGCACCATCCACCGGTAGTGCCCCTGCGCCGCCTCGACCGCGCCGCGGGCTAGCAGCGCTTTCCGGTTGCGCTCCGCGATCCGCAGCTCGATCAGCCGGCCGAGCGCGACCAGGGCGACGAGGAAGGTGAAGAGGACGCGGGTGTCGAGAGGGGCGAGGGTCAAGATCGTCCCCTCACCACCGGAGCAGCACCAGCTCCGAGCAGAACCCCGGCCCCATGGCCAGCAGCACTCCCCAGCTCCCCGGCGGGGGCCGGTGGTTGGCCAGGGTCTCTTCGAGGACGAGCAGCACCGAGGTCGAGGAGAGGTTGCCGACCTCGCGGAGGCTCCGCCAGGTGACGTCCAGGGCCCCGGGGGCGAGCTCCAGCGACTCCTGCATCGCCTCCAGCACCTTGGGACCGCCGGGGTGGCAGACCCAGGAGGTGATGTCGGCGCGGGTCAGCCCCTGGTCGGCGAGGAAGGCGTCGACGTCCGGCCGCAGCTTCTCGCGGGCGACGACCGGGACGTCCCCCGAGAGGACGATCTTGAAGCCGGTCTCGGAGATGTCCCAACCCATCACCCGCTCGGTGTCCGGGTAGAAGACCGAGCGCGTGGCGACGACGCGCGGACCCGTCGCTTCCCGATCCTCGCCGACGACTACCACGGCCGCGGCGCCATCTCCGAACAGACCCGAGGCGATGAGGTTGGGGATCGAGAGGTCCTCCGGCTGCAGGGTCAGCGAGCAGAGCTCGACCGAGAGGAGGACCGCCACCTGGTCCGGAAAGGCGCGGACGTAGTCGGCCGCGCGCGCGATCCCCGCCGCGCCGGCGACGCAGCCGAGGCCGAAGATCGGCATCCGCTTCATCCGCGGCGGCAGGCCCAGGCGGTTGATCAGCCGCGCGTCGATCGAGGGGGTGGCGACGCCGGTGACGGTGACGAAGATCAGGGCGTCGACGTCGGCCGGCGAGAGGCCCGCCCGCTCCAGGGCGTCGAGCACGGCGGCCCCGCCGACCTCCTGCGCCACCCGGATCCAGGCGTCGTTCGCCTTCCCCCACGTGGTGAGGCCGGCGTACTCGTCGATCGGCAGCGCCAGATGCCGGCCGCCGACCAGCACGTGCTGGTGCAGCCGCTCCAGCCGCTCGGTGTTGAAGTGGCGGTCCTTCCACCGCTCCCGCAGAGCCGCGAGGAGCGTCTCCTGGTCGTAGTAGTTGGGCGGGAAGGCCTTCCCGACGGCGGCGATCTTCAAGGCCGCAAAAGGCTAGCACAGACCCTGCCAGCCCTCCTGCGTCAGGGCTTGACGGCTCCAGGCGAGAGGCGTACTCTCGGAAAGTTGAACGCGTTCATTTTTATCCGAACGCTCTGGAGGCTTCGATGAGCAGCTTCGCGCCGTTCCTGCCCCTCATCACCCTGATCGCGATCGCCGGCGTGATCCTCTACCTCTACCGGGTCCCTCGCGCGTTGGGGGCCTGGGAGTCCGCCCTCCTGACGTTCGCGCTGTCCATGCCGCTCCTGCTGTTCGGCATCTACTCCCTGGATCACTACGGTCTGGGGATCTTTGTGGCGATGCCCTTCATGATCGGCTTCGTCTCGGTGCTCTTCCGCGCCCGGCGCGCCCCGGAGCGCACCTGGAGGGAGTGCCGGAACGTGGCGCTCGGCTCGACCCTGCTGGTCGGGGCCGCCGCTCTCCTGGGAGGCGTCGAAGGGCTCGTCTGTCTGGCCATGGCCTCTCCTATTGCCCTGTTCCTGGCCTTCGTGGGCGGGATGCTCGCCTACTCGATCCGGGGAGGGTTCTGGCGGCGGCGGTCGTCGCCCGCTCTCCTGCTGATCGTGCTGCTGAGCACTCCCCTGCTGATGGGCGCGGAGGCGGTGGTGCCGCGGGAGGCGCCTGTCTACAGAGTCGTCACGTCGGTGGAGATCGACGCTCCGCCGGAGACCGTGTGGCGGAACGTCGTGTCCTTCCGGCAACTGCCTCCTCCGGACGAGTGGCTCTTCCGCACCGGGATCGCCTATCCGGTCCGCGCCGAGATCCGGGGACGGGGGGTGGGCGCGGTCCGCACCTGCGAGTTCTCGACCGGCGCCTTCGTCGAGCCGATCGAGGTCTGGGACGAGCCCCGGCGACTGGCCTTCCGGGTCACGGAGAACCCCCCGGCCCTGCGGGAGCTGTCGCCCTACGGCGGCATCCACCCGCCGCACGTCCAGGGCTTCCTCGTCTCGCGGCGCGGCCAGTTCCGCCTGATCGCGCTCCCTGGCGGCCGCACCCGGCTGGAGGGGACGACCTGGTACCAGCACGGGCTCTATCCGGCGGGTTATTGGAGGCTGTGGTCCGACTGGATCATCCACCGCATCCATTTTCGCGTGCTGGAGCACGTAAAACGGCTCTCGGAAGCGTAGAACAGACGA
>DASWQX010000528.1:0-2259 GCA_036403495.1 Thermoanaerobaculia bacterium | reverse complement strand
GCCTGCCTCGTAAAATCCGCCGCCCGATCGTCGCCCCGCGGGGATTCGGGAATTCGCGGACCTTCTCCTCCAGTTCCTTCTGGACCGCTTTGGGCGAGCGCACCGTGCCCCATTTGCACTCCCCGAGGTCGGTCCAGCCGTCGTCGCGCAGGCCGACGACGTCGATCTGGGTGGTCTTCGACCAGAACTGGCTGACTTCGAAGGGGGCGCCGACTCCTTCCTGACGGTAGAGCCAGGGGAGGGCTTCGCGGCAGAGGCGCTCGAAGCAAACGCCGAAGTAGGCGTCGAGGTTCGGACGGATGAGGTCGCGGAGCGCTCGGTCGGGTCCCATGTGGCGGATGTAGCTGGTGCTGGAGAAGACGAAGCGGAACCAGAAGCGGAGGAGGGGATCCGCGAGGTCGTAATGGACGGAGCGGGCCGAAGGGGGCTCGCCGGTCAGGGGATAGCGCCTTTCGATGTAGCCCAGCTCGATGAGCTGCTGGAGGTAGTAGGCGAGGTCGCGCGGTTCCTGACCCGCCTGCCGGGCGATCTCCGTGAATTGGCCGGCGGCCATCTGCGGAGGAGCTGTGCGAGGTCACCCTCTACTCGTTCAAAGAGGCGAACGAAGGAACGCTAGGCGTGACTTGACAAGTCTAGACTTGTCAAGTCGTGACTTGGCGATTCCGCCTCTCCTGGAGGAGAGGAGTGCCTAAGGGTCTGGTAGCCTGTCAACCAGGAGGTGGGGCAATGAGCACAGACTCCGATGCCATGAAGCAAGCGGTGATCTCCTATCCCGCCGGGCTTCCTCAGATGTTGAAGCTATCGGACAGCGAATTCGCTCGGGAGCTTCGGTTCCTGGCCGCGGCCAAGCTCTATGAGCTGGGACGGCTGTCTTCCGGCAAGGCGGCACGGCTCGCCGGCCTGGAGAGGGTGGCCTTTCTTCATGAGCTCGGCAGAATCGGCGTTCCCGCCATCAATCTCCGCGAGGAGGAGGCCGAGGCCGAAGTCGGGGCGGCTCGCGGGCTTGCCGGATGAGCCGGTGGGTTGTTTCGGCCAGGAACCGACAAGGACATCAAGGACTGCAGGGACAGCAAGGACAATAAAACCGGCTTGATGGGTTCCGTCTCGTTGATGTCTTGGTGTCCTTGCAGTCCCTGATGTCCTTGATGTCCCTGTCTTTTGACTCCTTCCGGGCGTCCACGGCTCGCAGCCTCGCCTCAAGCCAGAGAGGTGCCAGGCGCTTCGTGGATGGCGTCGAACTCGAGATGTTGAGCACTCGTGCTCCCCACCTCCTTCCGGCCCGCAGCCTCCGGAAAAAGGTCGACCTTGAGCATCGACTCGACCTCGCGCAGGGTAGATGCCTTATTGATCTGGGGGTCCTTACGCCATCTCGGAGGAACGCCCAGGTCACCACCGGACTTCTGCACGAACATCTCTTGGCTGTAGAGATACATCATGTTCCGGTCTTCGTTGAGTGGGCCGCTCATCGGAAAGACGAGGACTTTGTCTCCAATTTGCGGAATGCCTCTCAGGAGGCTATCGTCCGACTTGCAGAATTTGAGTCCTTTGATTTGAAACTCGGCCACTGGATAGGCGACATAGAGAAGATCGCCGGCACCCTTGATGGAGAACTGAGGAGAGCTTTTGAGGATCCTGTCGATCCTTACCTCAAGCAGCGTCGCGGGATCCCCGTCGGCGAAACCTGCCGCCCGATTGATGAGGGTTCCGGAATAGGCGGCAACCGAGTTGCGAGCGAGGTCCGCCAAGTTGTTGGCGACCCCTGCGCCGATGACTTCCTTCCGAAGAGTGCCCTCCGAGATACAGTCCGCGCCCTTGTTCCGTTCGATAGCGCCTCGAAGCACGGCGGCCTGCAAGTCGCCGAAAAGAGACCAATCGATCTGTCCGTTTACCGTCGCGCGGTCTGGAGCGACCCATGCGGCCTTGGCGGTATCGTGCTGCGACCAGAGAATGGACGGGATCTCTCCTGCCTGGGTCATGGAAGCACCAAGGGCGACGAGTGGAAGAAAGAGCGCGACGAAGCTTCTCGGCATGATGTTCAAACCTACGGCTCCTTTCGAGAGTCGAATCCTTGGATGGGGCATACCTGGAAAGGCGGGCAACGACAGAGAGAAGCGGTGTGGCGTGCTACTGGCGTGATCATCCGGCGGCCCTGCGTTTGCTTCGTGAATATACCCTTGGTTTAATGGAGTTGCAAGTGCAAGGCTCATTGATCCGCTCCGGGAAGTGAGGAGGGAGGGCTCTCCGTCTCAGATCACCCAT
>DASWQX010000527.1:0-5643 GCA_036403495.1 Thermoanaerobaculia bacterium | reverse complement strand
CCCTGGGCTGGCCGCCCTTGTCCCTGCGGGACGGCTGACAGGTTTGCTTCAAACGAGGAGGTCTTCCTCGTTGAATTCGACTCGATGCTTGCGGAGAAGTGCCACGAGCTCCTCGTGGGAGGTGCGATGTGCGTGGTGCTGTTCCTGCGTCTGAATGTACTTGCGCACCACGGCGATCTGCGACTCGCTCACCGAAAAGGCCGCGTAGCCCTCCTGCCAGTCAAAATGATACCCCAGATCGGGAAGTCCATTCATCCAGTGCAACGACCTCCCCTTGATCAGCTTGAGCATCTCCGAGAGGGACACGCTCGCCCGGAAGCGAGCCAGCAGATGGACGTGGTCCGGCATCCCTCCGACCTCGAGGAGGAGACCTCTCTCGTTGCGGATGATGCCCCCCATGTAGGCGTAGAGGCGGTCGCGGTGAGCCGCGCCGATGAACGGCACCCTGCCCTTCGTGCTGAAAACGATGTGGAGGACCAGCATCACATAGCTGTGTGCCATTCCGTGTTCCTCTCCCAAGAAATTAGGCTTCTTCGGACCCAAAGAGCTCGGAAGGATATCAGCTTCAGGAGCCGTCCCGCAGGGACAAGGGTGGCCAGCCCAGGATTTCAATCCTGGGTGCGGAGGAACGCACCACGTCAAAGCAAATCAAAAGAAGGGTGACCATAAGGCCGGGGAGTGAGGGAAACCCGGTCATCCCGCCGTTAAGACGAATTAGACAATTCGTCGCCTTTTGATTCCTCAGCGAGGATCTCCCTTCCCCCTGAGGGCCAAGGGTGCAGCGGATATGACGCCTCCAGGAGGTTTCCATGGCCATGCCGTACCTCGCCCGCCGTTCCATCTCCTCTCTGATAACTCTCTTCTCCGTCCTCGCCTGCCTTGCCGCCGCGATGCCCGCCCTGGCCGCGGCCCACCTGGCGGACCTAAAGCCGACCAAGGCTCAGTCCGGGCGCTTCACGCTCTTCGAGAGCGGCCAGGTCCGCCCACTGGCGCTCTCCCCGAGCGGCAAGCTCCTCTTCGCAGCCAACACGCCGGACGACCGCCTCGAGGTCTTCCGCGTCGAGCCTCACGGGCTGGTGCCTCTCACTTCCATCCCGGTCGGCCTCGAGCCGGTGGCCGTCGCGGCCCGCAGCGACGACGAGATCTGGGTGGTCAACCATCTCTCCGACAGCGTCAGCGTGGTCAAGCTGACGCAAGGGGGGCACGGCGGCCGTGTCGTGCGCACCCTGCTGGTGGGAGACGAGCCGCGCGATATCGTCTTCGGCGGGGCCGGGAAGGGGCGCGCCTTCATCACCACCGCCCACCGCGGCCAGAACGTTCCGTACGATCCCCAGCTCACCACCCCCGGCGTGGGCCGGGCGGACGTCTGGGTCTTCGACGCCGATCATCCCGGCACCACGCTCACCGGCACGCCGCTCACCATCGTCACGCTGTTCACCGACACGCCGCGCGCCCTGGCGGTGAGCCCGGACGGCAGCAAGGTCTACGCGGCGGGGTTCCACTCCGGGAACCGCACCACCACGATCCACGAGGTCCTGGTTCCGAACGGCGGCGAGGCCGCGGGGGGCGTGCCCGGACCCAACACCAACGCCGACGGCGCGCCGCGGCCGGAGGTGGGGATCATCGTCAAGTTCAACGGCACCCACTGGGTCGACGAGCTCAACCGGACCTGGGACGACAAGGTCCGCTTCTCGCTGCCCGACAAGGACGTTTTCGTGATCAATGCGAACGCCAACCCGCCGGCGCAGCTCGGCGGCACCGCCGGATTCTACCGCGGCGTCGGCACCATCCTGTTCAACATGGCGGTGAACCCGGTGAGCGGGAAAATCTACGTTTCGAACACCGAGGCGGGGAACGACAAACGTTTCGAAGGGCCGGGCACCTTCGCCGGCCACAGCCTCCGCGGCCATCTCCACGAGAGCCGGATCACCGTCCTCGGCCCCGGGGGGAGCGTCGCCCCGCGGCATCTTAATAAACATATCAATTACGCCGTCTGCTGCGACGCGATCCCGAACCCCGAGAACGACAAGAGCCTCGCTCTCCCCCAGGAGATGGCGGTCACCAGCGACGGCAGGACGCTGTACGTCGCGACGCTCGGCACGTCCAAGATCGGCGTCTTCGACACCGGCGAGTTGGAGCACGATACGTTCACGCCGAGCACCGCCGATCAGATCAAAGTCTCCGGCGGCGGCCTCACCGGCCTGATCCTCCAGGAAGACAAGCACCGCATCTACACCCTGACCCGCTTCGACAACTCGATCGCCATCGTCGATACGGTTTCGGGCGGCGAGATCGGGCACGTCGCGATGCACAATCCCGAGCCGCCGAGCGTGGTCACCGGCCGCCGGTTCCTCTACGACACATCGCTCTCCTCGAGCCACGGGGATTCGTCCTGCGCCAGTTGCCACGTCAGCGGCGACTTCGACAGCTTGGCCTGGGACCTCGGCAATCCGGACGGAGTGGTGCAGCCCATTCCGGGCCCGTTCGAGATCCCGCCCTCGGCTTTCGGCCTGCTCGACAGCCATCACCCCATGAAGGGACCGATGACCACGCAGAGCCTGCGCGGCATGGCGAACCATGGCCCGATGCACTGGCGCGGCGACCGCACCGGCGGCAACGACAACCCGAGCGCGCAGCCGGACAGCGGCACGTTCGACGAGGTCGCGGCCTTCAAGAAGTTCCAGGCGGCGTTCCCCAACCTGCTGGGGCGCAACGGGCCGATCGACGACAAGGACATGGCGGCGTTCGCCGCCTTCATCCTTCAGGTCACATATCCGCCGAACCCGATCCGGATGCTCTCCAACCGCCTCACCCCGAGCCAGGAGGCGGGGCGCAACTTCTTCATGAACAACGCCTCCGACCTCGCCAACCATGGCGCCTGCGCTTCCTGCCATGTGATCGATCGCCACGCCAACGAGCAGTTCGGCGTCGCCGCGCCGGGCTTCTTCGGCACCGACGGCCGCTATACCTTCGACGGTGGGATCGAAGGCTTTAAAACGCCGCACCTCCGCAATGAATACCAGAAGGTCGGCATGTTCGGGATGCCCAACAACCCGGTCAATCCGGGCAGCGACGCGTTCCTGGGCGATCAGGTCCGGGGCTTCGGCTTCCACCACGACGGCAGCATCCCGACGATCTTCCTGTTCAACGGCTTCACGTCCAACGGGGCGGGCTTCAACCAGTCTCCGACCACTCCCGGCGGCTTCCTGCCCGGAGCGGCCGGCGATCTGCAGAAGCGCCAGGTCGAGGATTTCTTCCTCGCTTTCGACAGCAACCTGGCCCCCATCGTGGGACAGCAGACGACGCTCACGAGGGATAACTCGACGGCGGTCGGCAGCCGGATCGACCTCCTGATCGATCGCGCCCGGGCCGGGGAGTGCGACCTGGTGGCCAAGGGGGGCGGCGACCACGGAGAAAAAGGTTATCTTTACAGCGTCGATACGGGCCTCTTCATCGGCAACCGCCGGCGAGACGCGCCGATTTCCGACGCCGCCCTGAGGCTGCGCGCCTTGCAGGACGGCGGTGAGCTGACCTACACCTGCACCCCGCCGGGCTCGGGAGTGCGCATCGGCATCGATCGCGACGAGGACGGCGTCCTCGACGGCGACGAGGAGGACGCCGGGGGCGACCGGGCGGTCGCAATCGGCACGACCCGCGGCTTTTAGAGCGATATTCGAGAATGGCGCCAGGCGAAAATTTGGGCGGTACTAGGGTGCCGTGCGCCGGATCGCGATCGCCTGCCGGTCGCTGCCCAACAGCGACGCCAGAGACAGGATTACCAGGGTCACCAGGAAGATCAAGTAGGCCAGGATCTCGGGCGAGAGCCCCAACACCTGGGCCGGCAGCGCAGCGTCGTGCCGAATGATCGCCGCCTTCATGCCGGTGTAGTGCATGCCGCACACCGCCAGCCCCATCACCAGGGCGCTGGCGACGATCTGCCACAGGCGGGTGGTGTTGAAGACCAGCCACAGGGCAGCGATCGACGCCACCACCGCGATCCCCAGCGAGATCGCCACGATGACCAGGTCGTAAACCAGATGGGCCTGCATCCGCATCGCGGCCATGCCGGTGTAGTGCATGGCGGCCACCCCCAGCCCCATGGCCGTGCCCCCGCCGATCAGCCGCCACGGGCTGGTCGGCCCCTTGCCCACCACGTAGATCCCGAGGCCGGTGACGACCACCGCAACCAGCAGCGAGGCCAGGGTGATCGGCACGTCATAGGCCACCGGCATGCCCATGTCGAAGGCCAGCATGCCGATGAAGTGCATCGACCAGATCGCCCCCGCCCCCATCGCCAGGGCCCCAGCCAAAAGCGAGCGCCACTTCTCGGCGCCACGGGCTCCGGCGTGCTGGCGGCAGAGCTTGAGCGCGGTGAAGGAGCCCAGGACCGAAATCACGTAGGAGAGGGCGACGAGGAACAGGTTGTAGTGGTGCGACATCGTGTCCATGAAATCTCCCGGCTCAGGGTTGGAGGTCGACAATCACGCCCGGCTGTGACCTCAGCTCCGGGGCGTCACGCTCGGCCGTGGCCCGCTCGAGGCAGATGATGAGGTAGCTCCGATAGCTGCGCCAGGTGATCGGGATGACGAAGTTCTTCAAGTGGCGGGGAAAGGAGATCCTGTCCGGCTGCCCGAAGAGCACGATCGGAACCGAGATCAGGAACTCGCTACCGAAGTACTGGCGGGCATTGCCGGCGATGGTATTGGCGACCTCGCCCACTAGGTCCTCGTGGTCGGAGAAGCCGATCACGGTCTCGCCGAAGCGGTGCAGCAGCTCGGTCAGTTGCTCGGCGCAGGAGGTGAAGTACACCGCGCCGCGGTGGCGCCCGGAGATGCCGATCACCCCGGTGAAGTCCAGGGTGACCGAGTCCTCGCCCTTGAGGTACGGTGGATCGACCTCCGCCGGCTCGCCGGTGACCCGTTCAAAATAGCGCACCACGCCGTCGATGAAGACCTTGATCTCCTCGTCGCTCATCGCAGGCCTCAGGCCTCGGCAATCAGGTTGGCGAGCGCCAGGTTGAGGTCCTCGGCCGAGAACGGCTTGACCACATACTCGTTGGCGCCCCGTTCCACCGCCTCGATGGCGGTCTCGGCGTCGCCCAGGGCCGAGATCACCATCAGGCGGGTGTCCGGCTTCAGGGCCATCATCTTGGAGATGCAGGTCAGGCCGTCCATCTCGGGCATGGTCAGGTCCATGGTGACGAACTCCGGGCGGTAGCGCTCGAATAGCTCCATCGCCTCGCGGCCGTTGGCGGCCTGGTAGATTTTGGTCACCCGGTCCGAGAAGATGTGCCGCTCGATGCTGCGCCGGATGGTGCTCGAATCGTCGACGATCAACAATCTGCCGCTGGTTCCCAACACGGTTCTAGCCCCCATTCGGCAGCACGATGTGAAACTCGCAGAACTGGCCCTGCCTCTGTTGCCGTAGCGAGATCTGCCCCCCCAGCCTTGCCAGCACGTCCCGTACGGCGCTCAAGCCGACACCGCGCCCGGCGTCTTCGGTCGCTTGGTTGGCGGTGGAGAAGCCGGGATGGAAGATCATCTGGTCGAGCGCCTCCGTTTTCCACCGGTTCTGCCCGCGGTCGATCAGCGGCTCGAGGATCGAGGGCGTGCTCTTGGCCAGCTCCTGCGCCCGCTCGATCAC
>DASWQX010000526.1:0-3684 GCA_036403495.1 Thermoanaerobaculia bacterium | reverse complement strand
GGCCGTTGAAGAGGACGACGTAGAGCGGCACCACCCCTGCCAGCAGCCCGCCGCTCCACGCCGTCAGCGCCACGGTGAGGTTGTTGGTGGCGATCCCGGAGGACGAGACGCCCGGCGGCACCGTGGTCACCAGCGACTCGGTCCACAGCCGCCCCTCCTCCAGGCCGCGGACGGCTTCGGGGCCGAGGATCGTCAGCCCCATCTCCGGCCGCACCACGGCCACCCCCAGCCCCCAGAGCACCGCCAGGAGGAACAGCCCCACGGTGATCCCCAGCAGCCCGAGCTGGCGCTGGAACGCCGCGGGGAAGGTGCGCGCGAAGAAGGCGGCGACACTCCCCGGCCGCGCCGTCCCCTCGCCGGTGAGCCGGCGCGTTCCCACCAGGGCGAGGGATTGCAGCCGGCGGGCGGCGGCGGTGCCGGGGAAGCGGGAGGCGGCCAGGGCGTGGTCGTGCAGCACCTGGCGGTAGCGCAGGGCCATCTCCTCCAGGCGGTCGTAGCCCACCGTCCGGAAGCGCTTGCGGGAGGCGGCGAGCTGGCCTTCGAAGGCGTCCCAGAGCGGCCGCCGCAGGCGGATGAACCGCGCGTAGTCCATCAGGCCTCCACCCCGAGGGCCTGGCGGATCGCGGCGATGGGATCGCGCCGCGAATCGACGCCGGCGAGGAGCTCGGGGGCGTCCCGCCGGATGCGCTCCAGGATGCGGTCGGCCATCGCCCAGGCCGCCGCCGTGTCCTCCAGCGAGCCGGCGCGGGCGAGGAAGGCCTCGACCAGCGCCAGCTCGCGGGGGCCCCACCCCGGCGGGACCCGCCCGAGCACCGGCGCCGCTTCGAGCGGACGGTCGTGGACCACCAGCGTGCCGGCCAGGCGGTCTCCCAGCCGGCGCGAGAGGGGGTCGAGGGCCATCAGCAGGGCGCCGAAGATCAGGTCGAGGCTGCGCACCAGGTTGCGGGCCAGCAGGGCGCCAGCCCCGGGGGTCCCCCCCTCGGCGGTGACCACGCGGAGCTTCACCGCCAGCTTACCGAGCGTCCGGCCGCCGGTCGCGATCTCCAGGCCGGCGAAATAGCCCCATTCGAGGAGGAACCAGCCGGCGACGAGCAGCGCCGGCGCCCACCCCGGCGCCACCCGGGCCATCAGGAAGGCGACCGCCAGCACCCAGAGGATCGCCAGTCCGGCGAGGACCATGTAGTCGAGGGCCGCCGCGAGCGAACGGCTGCCGAGGCCGGCGACGGGAAGGTCGAGACGGATGTTGTCCAGCCCCAGGATGCTCTCACGCCCTATGTCGGCCACCCACGACTCCTGTCCTTGCGGAGCCTAAGCGTATGTTGCGGCCGGGGGAAAGACAAGGAACAGGACGGGCACGGACCAGCACGGACGAACACGGAGCTCAGGACCCGGTCACGCCCGCCGTCCGTGTTCGTCGGTGGTCGTCCGTGTCCGTCCCTGCGCTCTTTTTCTACCGCTCCCGCTGGGCCTCCCCCGTCATGGGCACGAAGCGCACGGGCATCACGTTCGAGCGGTCGAAGCCGCCGTCGGGCCTCTTGGTGAGGACGAGGAGGTTCTGAATGGCGCCGGGGACGCCGACCGGGATCACCAGCCGGCTGCCGACCTTGAGCTGCCGGAGGAGCGGCTCGGGGATGCTCGGCGGCGCGGCGGTGACCAGGATGCCGTCGAAGGGGGCGGCTTCGGGCCACCCCTTGAAACCGTCGCCGGTGCGGACCTGGACGTTGCGGAAGCCGAGGTCGGCCAGGGTGCGCCGCGAGCGGTCGGCCAGCGGTGTCAGGATCTCGATCGTGTAGACCTCCTCCGCCACCTGCGAGAGGACCGCCGCCTGGTAGCCCGAGCCGGTGCCGATCTCCAGCACCCGCGCCCCGGGCCGCAGCTCCAGCAACGACGTCATCAGCGCCACCATGTAGGGCTGGGAGATCGTCTGGCCGTCGCCGATGGGGAGCGGATGGTCGGCGTAGGCCTCGCCCTGCCGGTCCGCGGCCACGAAGCGGTGGCGCGGCACCGCCTCCAGGGCCGCGAGCACGGCCGGATCGCTGACGCCGCGGGAACGGATCTGCTCGACCATCAGGTGGCGGGCCGCGGTGCACTGCTCCTCGTTCGATCCCTGCGATGACCCGAGGGCCGGCACCACGATCAGCCCCATGATCAGCACCGGGAGGAGCGCCAGGAAACGGCGTCTACTTGTTGCCACCCGGCACCGTGCCCTTCATCGGCGACAGGCGGACCGGGATTACCGTCCGCTTCTGGATGCCGTCGGCGGTCTTGGTGATCACCAGGAGGTCCTGGAAGAAGCCCCCCACCGGCACCACCATCTTGCCCCCCACGCGGAGTTGCTGGAGCAGCGCCTTGGGGATCGACGGCGGCGCGGCCGAGAGCAGGATGGCGTCGAACGGCGCCTTGTCGGGCCACCCCAGGTAGCCGTTCCCCCAGTGGACCTCGACGTTGTGGTAGCCCAGCACCGAGAGCCGCTTGCTCGCCTGGTTGGCGATCGGCTCGACGATCTCGATCGAGTCGACCTCGCGTGCGATTCGCGACAGCACGGCGGCCTGGTAGCCGGAGCCGGTGCCGATCTCCAGCACCTTGTCGCCGTGCTTGAGCTTGAGCAGCTCGGTCATCAGCGCCACCACGTAGGGCTGATAGACCGTCCGCCCCTGGTCGAGCACCAGCGGCTGGTCGCTGTAGGCCTGCGCCTTCAGGGCGTCGGGCACGAACATGTGGCGCGGCACCTGCTCCATGGCCGCCAGCACCTCCGGCTCGACGATGCCGCGCTGGCGCACCTGCTGCTCGACCATGGCGCGGCGGAGCGCCTCGTAGCCGTCCCCGGCCGCGGCGGTGCCGCAGAGCAGGGCAATGCCGGCGAGGCCGAGCGCGAAACCCCGGCGGAGCCTGCGGCGGTGGCCCCGGAGGGCCGTCCAGCTCACCGCGCGCTCCCCCTCTCGTAGACCACGCGACCGTCGACCAGCGTGTAGTCGATGCCGGCGGTGGGGATCTCCCGCTCCGGCACCGTCATCGGATCGTGGGCGAAGACCACCAGGTCCGCCCGCTTACCGACCTCCAGCGAGCCGACCTCCCTGTCGAGGAAGAGCGACCAGGCGGCGTCGAGGGTGAAGCCGCGCAGCGCCTCCTCGCGGGTCAGCCGCTCGCCCGGCAGCCAGCCTCCGGGCGGATTGCCCTGGAGGTCCTGGCGGGTGACGGCGGCGTAGAGGCCGAGCCGGGGGTCGGCCGACTCGACGGGGAAGTCGCTCCCCAGGGCCAGCCGGCCGCCGGCGTCGAGCACCTTGCGCCAGGCGTAGGCGCCGGCCAGGCGGCGCGGGCCGACGCGGTCGCCGGCCCAGGGCATGTCGGAGGTGGCGTGGGTGGGCTGCATCGAGGCGATGATCCCTAGCCGCGCCAGGCGCTGGATGTCCTGGAGGCGGAGCACCTGCGAGTGCTCCAGCCGGAAGCGCGCCTCCGGCCGCGGCCCCTGGAGGGCGCGCTCCATGGCGTCGAGCGCCACCAGGCCGCCGCGGTCGCCGATGGCGTGAATGGCCACCTGGAAGCCGGCGCCGAGAGCCCGGCGGGCGACGTCCTCCAGGTGGGCGCCGGTCGACACCAGAAGGCCCAGGTTGCTGGGGTCGTCGCTGTAGGGCTCGATCAGCGCGGCGCCGCGGCTCCCCAGGGCGCCGTCGATATACATCTTGA
>DASWQX010000525.1:0-5528 GCA_036403495.1 Thermoanaerobaculia bacterium | reverse complement strand
CGCGCACCACCGCGTACCACTGCCTGTTCTCAAATCCCTGCTAGACCCGCGGTCCGAAGTCAGAGGGTGTTTGGAAAGCCAGCCCCGCAGGGGCGCAGGCATAAAGCCTGGGGTTTCAACCCCAGGTCGGAGCGAGAGACTCCTCCAAGAGCCCCGAAGGGGCGCAGGCAGACTGCCCAGTCCCGGCCGCCTACGCTCCTTCGGGGCTTGCTCCGATCGGCCTCCGTGGCCTGCGACCTCATCCCCTATCCCCTTCTCCTGAAGGAGAAGGGGGACGACTGCGATGCGGCCCCCGTTGGGCCCTCCCTCTCCTTTAGGAGAGGGACCGAGGGTGAGGTCGCAGGCCTCTCACACCGTCGAAACCCGGCGCACGCCCGGCAGCCCCACTCCGGGCGCCGGGCGCTCGCGCAGCACCTCGCGGCGGAAGACGAAGAGCTCGGCCGGACGGCCTCCGGTCTGGGCGTCCTGACGGCCGGTGCCTTCGACGAGGCCGGCGTTCTCGACCAGACGGCGGAAGTTCTGCTTGTGCAGGCGCACGCCGGCCAGCGCTTCGACGATCCGCTGGATCTGGAGCAGCGTGAAGGCGGGGGGCAGGAGCTCGAAGACGACCGGGCGATATTTGAGCTTGCCGCGCAGGCGGCCGAGAGCGGTGGCGAGGATACGCCGGTGGTCGCGGGTCATCGGCCGGCCGGGGAGCAGATCGGGGCGCTCGGAGGGCGCCGGCCTGCGGGTCTCGGCGGCGCCGCCGGTCGCGTCGCGGTCCCGCCAGGCTTCCGGCACCAGATAGGCCTCGTAGAGCAGCTCGTAGCGCTCGAGGACCCGCTCGCCGTCCCAGCCGACGCCGCCGAGGCCGAAGACGATGTCCGCCCGCTGCCGCCGCTCTCGCCGCAGGGCGGGATCGGGCGCGGCGTGGACCCAGTCGTCGAGAGCGGTCGCGATCACGCCGTCGATCACCCCGGGGCGGCCGGAGCGCCAGTCTTCCCAAGGGAAGAACTCATACCAGTCGATCCAGCGGGCCTCGCGGTGGACGGTGACCTCCCGGACCAGCGCCAGATAGGCGACGGTGACGCCGCGGGCCTCGCCGCGGGTCTCGGCGGGATCGCGGAAACGGTCGCCGAAGGTGTAGAGCTGCTCGACGTAGCCGAGCTCGAGGCCCGTCTGATCGCGCACCCACCGGCGCAGCCCGAGGTCGAGCGTGCGGTCGGTCTCGGGCTCCAGCGGGCCGAAGGGGAGGGCGACCTCCGGGTTGGCCGCGAGGCTGACCGTGAGGATGCGGGGCACCTCCGCGGTGACCGCCACGATCACCGCGTTGAGGCCGAGGTTGACCTTCACCGCTCCTCCAGCGCCAGAACCGCTCTTGCCGGGCTGCCGGCGGCGACCAGCTCGCGGTCGAAGATCTCGCCGAAGTGCCGGGCGGCGACCGCGGCGATCTCCGGGAGTGAGGGGGCCTTTCCGGTCAGCCGCTCGATCGAGGTCATGCGGACCTCGTGGAGGCCGCAGGGGATGATCCCCGTGAAGTAGGAGAGGTCGGTGGCGACGTTGAGGGCGAAGCCGTGAGTGGTGATCCAGCGCGAGAGGTGGACGCCGATCGAGGCGATCTTCTCGTCGCCCGCCCAGACGCCGATGAACGCCGCCTCCTCGCCCGGCCGCCCGGTCACTCCGTAGTCGGCGAGGGTGCGGATCAGCACTTCCTGCAAATCGCGCACGTAGCGGCGGATGTCCCGCCGATCGGGGCTGAGGTTGACCACCGGGTAGCCGACGAGCTGTCCGGGCCCGTGATAGGTGACCTGGCCGCCGCGGTCGCACTCGGCGATCTCGATGCCGCGGGCGGCGAGCCACTCCGGCCCCGCCAGCACGTCCTCGGCGCTGGCATTGCGGCCGAGCGTGTAGACATGGGGGTGCTCGAGCAGGAAGAAGCGCTCGGGCCCCTCGCCACTCTTCACCGCCGACCGGGCCGCGAGCTGCAGCTCGACCGCCTCCGCGTAGGGCACGCGGCCGAGGAAGTCCCAATGGAGAGGGCGGCGAGATTCCTGCATATCTACGATTGTAGCGGAGACGGCCCTGGCGTCATCTCCGGAAGCGACCGGAAAGCGGATAAGATACCCGCGCCTTGGCGGGAGGGGGCCTGGAGGGGGAATCATGGAGCAGCGAATCGTCACAGCCATTCTCGGCGGAGGTCAGGGGAGCCGGCTCTGGCCCCTCACCCGCGACCGCGCCAAGCCGGCGGTGCCGGTCGGCGGCAAGTTCCGGCTCATCGACATCCCGATCAGCAACAGCCTGCACGCGGGGATCGACCGGATCTTCGTCATCACCCAGTTCAACAGCACCAGCCTCCACCGCCACATCAACCAGACCTACCGCTTCAGCGCCTTCAGCAACGGCTACGTCAACATCCTGGCCGCCGAGCAGACGCTGGACAACCGCGACTGGTTCCAGGGCACGGCCGACGCCGTGCGCCAGACCCTCCCGCGGCTCATGGAGGCGAACCCAAAAGAGGTGCTGATCCTCTCGGGCGACCAGCTCTACCTGATGGACATCACGAAGTTCGTCCGCGTTCATCGCGAGCGCGAGGCGGACCTGACGATCGCGGTCAAGCTCGTCACCCGCGAGGAAGCCTCGGGGTTCGGCATCCTGCGCCTCGACTCGACGGGCCGGATCGTCGATTTCGTCGAGAAGCCGAAGGAAGCCGAGCAGCTCGACGCCATCGAGCTCGACGAGCAGACCCGCGCCGTGATCGGCGCCCCGGCCTCCTCGGGCTCCTTCCTCGCCAGCATGGGCATCTACATCTTCCGGCCCGAGGTGCTGAAAGAGCTGCTGGTGGGGACCGAAACCGTGGACTTCGGGCGCGAGGTGATCCCCCAGGCGCTGAGCCAGTACCGGGTGATGGCCTTCCCGCACGACGGCTACTGGGCCGACATCGGCACCATCCCGAGCTTCCACCAGGCGAACCTCGACCTCACGCTGCCGCTGCCGCCGCTCAACCTGTACGACCCGGAGCTGCGGATCTTCACCCATCCCCGCTTCCTGCCGGGGATCAAGGTGAACGACTGCTCGGTGCGCTATTCGATCCTCAACGAGGGGAGCATCCTTTCGGGCAGCCACATCGCGGATTCGATCATCGGCATCCGCTCCGTGGTGCGGTCCGGTTCTGTGGTCGAGCGTTCGATCGTGATGGGAGCCAACACCTGGGAAACCATTCCGGACGGCAGCGATGATATCCCGGTCGGCATCGGCCGCGACTGCACGGTCCGCAACGCCATCATCGATTTCAACGCCCGCATCGGCGACGGCTGCAAGCTGATCAATGCCGAAGGGCTCGTCGACTTCGACGGCGACAACTACTCGATCCGCGACAAGATCATCATCATCCACAAGAACGCCGTGATCCCTCCAGGGACCACGATCTGAGGCGGAGACGAAGCGCTTGCGAATCCTTCAGCTCGCCGCCGAGGTGACGCCGTTCGCCAAGACCGGCGGCCTCGGCGACGTCGTCGCCGGCCTCTCCCGCTTCCTCGATCGGGCGGGGCACGACGTGCGGATCTTCCTCCCTTTCTATCCGAGCCTCGCGAAAGAGGGGGACCGTTACACGCCGGTCGACTTCATCCGCGACGTGCCGGTGCAGCTCGGCCCCCACCGCTTCACCTACACGGCGCGCACCGCCCTGCTGCCGGACAGCAACGTCGGCGTCTACTTCATCGACTGCCCGGCGCTCTTCGGCCACGGCGGGATCTATCACGGCGACCGCGACGATTCCCTGCGCTTCGCGCTGCTCTCGGTGGCGGCGTTCGAATGCGCGCAGCGGATGGGCTGGCCGCCGGACATCCTGCACTGCCACGACTGGCACACTTCGCTCGCGCCCTTCTATCAAAAGGTTTTCTTCGCCTGGGACGGCCTCTTCCGGCGCACGCGCTCGGTGCTGACGATCCACAACATCGGTTTCCAGGGGGTCGTCGACTCCAGCAGGCTGAACGACCTCGGGCTGGCCCCCTACGCGAACCGGCTCGACCTCTCGCCGGGGCATCTCAACTTCCTGCGCAACGGCATCCTACAGGTGGACGCGCTGACGGCCGTCAGCCGCACCTACGCCCGCGAGATCCAGACCCCGGAGCTCGGCTTCGGCCTCGACGGCCTGGTGCGCGCCCGCCACGACCGCCTGGCGGGGATCGTCAACGGCGTCGATTACGGCGACTGGAGCCCGGAGACGGATCCCAATCTTTTCTATCACTATTCGGCGCAGGACTTCGGCGGCAAGCGGACCTGCAAGCGGGAGCTGCTGCGCGAGATCGGCTTCGACGAGCGCACGGCCGCGCCGGTGGTGGGAGTGGTCTCCCGGCTGACCCCACAAAAAGGTTTCGATCTCGCCTTCGACGTCCTGCCGGCGTTCCTCGCGCAGCGCGACATGCGCCTGGTGGCGCTGGGAAGCGGCGAGCCGCGCTACGAGGAGTTCTTCCAGTCGCTCGAACGGCGTTTTCCCGGCAAGGCCTGGTTCTATCGCGGCTACAACGAGAACCTCGCGCACCGGATCGAAGCGGCGGCGGACATCTTCCTGATGCCTTCGAAGTTCGAGCCCTGCGGCCTCAACCAGATGTACAGCCTGCGCTATGGCACTCCGCCCGTGGTCCACAAGACCGGCGGCCTCGCCGACACCGTCGAGCCCTTCGACCTCGCCACCGGCCAGGGCACCGGCTTCGTCTTCGACCACTTCACTCCCGAAGGCCTAGCCTGGGCCCTCGACCGCGCCCTCAACACGTTCCGCCAGCCCATCCTCTGGCAGAGGATGATGGTCAACGGCATGACGCGGGATTTCTCCTGGGAGGTCCAGGGGCAGGAGTATGTCGGGTTGTACGAGTGGCTGGCGCGGTGAGAGCAGGGAGCATGCCGTCCGACCGTCCAGCCCCGCAGGGGCGCAGGCATAAAGCCTGGGGTTTCAACCCCAGGAAGCAAGCGGTCCACTCATCAGAAGCCCCGAAGGGGCGCAGGCGCCATGGATTGGCCGGATGCCTGCCTACGCCCCTTCGGGCTCTTGGAGAGGCGGAGGACGCCTACCTGGGGTTGAAACCCCAGGCTCTATGCCCGTGCCCCTCTGGGGCTGTACAGCCTCCCTCAGGCGCTGGGGCAGCCGGCCAAGTCAGCCCAACAAGTACCTTTCGTCGTACGGAATCCCATTCTTCTTCAGTAGCGCGATGAGCTCATCCTTGAAAGATACCTTCTTGTGATGCTCCTCCTGGCCACGAATGTAGCTCCGGACCTTTTCGACAAGCGATTCGCTAACAGAAAAGATCCCGTATCCGGCCTGCCATTCGAAGCGCTCCCGGCGACCGGGCTGCTCGTTGAGCCACCCCGAGGATTTGCCCTTGATTTTCTGGACCATCATGGAGACAGCAATATCCGTCTTGAACTTGGCGAGGAGATGGACATGGTCGGGTATCCCACCGACCTCCAACAGGACACCGCGCTCTCCCCGAATGATGCCGCCGATATATTCGTAGAGAGGCTCCCTGATGTCATCCTGGATCGAAGGGATACGT
>DASWQX010000524.1:0-7927 GCA_036403495.1 Thermoanaerobaculia bacterium | reverse complement strand
CCGCAGGAGCTGGTGAAGGTGAACCTGCCGCTCACCGGCAAGTTGGAGAAGACCTACCGCGAGGAGCTGGAGGTCGCCGATCAGCTCATGGGCTGGCGCCAGCGCTGGCATCCGCGCGGCGATTCGAAGGGGACGATCAAGCGGGGTCTGGGACTCGCGCTCCACACCTGGGGGGGCAAGGGGCACCGCAGCAACTGCGAGGTGACGATCCATCCGGACGCCACGGCGGAGGCGAAGATCTCCTCGCAGGACATCGGCACCGGCACCCGCACGGTGATCGCGATCGTCCTCGCCGACTCGCTCGGCCTGCCGCTCGAAGCCGTCCAGGTGCGGATCGGCGACAGCCGCTATCCGGCCTCCGGCGGCTCCGGCGGCAGCACGACGGTGGGGGGCGTCTCCGCGGCCACCCGGCGGGCGGCGCTCAACGCGCTCGATCAGGTGTTCGCCCGCGCGGCGAAAGAGCTCAAGGCGGAGCCGGCGGAGCTGGAGGCGGCCGAGGGGACGATCCGCGTCAAAGCGGATCCCAAGCGGTCGATGACCTGGAAGCAGGCGCTAGGCCTCTTCGGCCGCACGCCGATCACCGCCACCGGCGCCAATCCCGGGCCGGGCGAGCTGACCAGCGGCGGCGTCGGTGGCGTCCAGATGGCGGAAGTGACGGTGGACGTCGAGACCGGGATTGTCAAGATCCAGAAGATGGTCGCGGTCCAGGACTGCGGCCTGATCGTCGACCTCAAGACCTGCGAGAGCCAGGTCTACGGCAGCCTGATCATGGGGGTCTCGACCGCTCTGGCCGAGGAGAAGATCACCGATCCGGTGACCGGCATCACCCTCAACCACGACTTCGAGACCTACCGGATGGCGGGGATCGGCGATGTCGGCGAGCTGGTGGTGAAGATGATGACCGGCCCCGGCTACGACGAGCGCGGTGTGATCGGGGTCGGCGAGCCGCCGATGGTCTCGCCCCTGGCGGCGATCGCCAACGCGGTGACCAACGCGGTGGGCGTCCGCGTCCCCTGGGTGCCGATGACCCCCCGGCGGGTGCTCGACGCGCTCTATTACGCCGCGAATCCCGCCGCCAACCCGGCCAACGCGAAAGGGGTGGCGTGATGCACCGGATCGAGTACGCCAGCCCGACGACGCGCGAGCAGGCGGTGAAGCTGCTGGGGACCGATCCGGCGGCCGCCGCGCCGCTGGCCGGCGGCAGCGATCTGCTGGCGCTGATGAAGTCGGGGATCGAGACGCCGAAGCGGCTGGTCAATCTGAAGGGGATCCCCGGCCTGACCAGCGTCCGCGCGATGTCTGGCGAACAGGGCGGCCTGCGCATCGGCGCCCTGATGGTGATGGATGATCTGGCGGCGGACGCCGGGCTCGGCTTCGAGTACCCGGCGGTCACCGCCGCGGCCGGCCGGCTCGCCGGACCGCAGATCCGCAACGTCGCGACGCTCGGCGGCAACCTCCTCCAGCGCCCGCGCTGCTGGTACTACCGCAACGGCTTCGGCCTGCTGGCGATGCTGGACGGCAAGTCGATGATCCCGATCGGCGACTACCGGTATCACGCCATCCTCGGCAACGCGGGGCCGGCGTTCTTCGTCTCGCCGTCGACCCTGGCGCCGGTGCTGATCGCGGTCGGCGCGCGGGCCGTGCTGTTCGGGCCGGCGGGGGAGCGGCAGGTCGAGCTCGAGACGCTCTACCGCATCCCGAAACAGGAGGGCGAGCGCGAGCACGATCTGCGGCCGGGGGAGATCCTCACCGAGATCCTGCTGCCGCCGGCCGCCGGGCGCAAGATCGCCACTTACGAGGTGCGCCAGCGCGAGACGCTCGACTGGTCGCTCGCCACCGCCGCCGTGGCCCTGGAGATGAACCCGGACGGCAAGGTGCGGGAGGCGCGGGTGGTTCTCGGCCAAGTGGCGCCCATGCCCTGGATCTCCGCCGAGGCTGCCGCCGTGCTGAAGGGGCAGGAGCTCGACGCCGCGATGGCCGCAAAGGCCGCGGACGCCGCCGTGCAGAAGGCCTTCTCGCTGGAGGGGAACCGCTACAAGATCCAGCTCGCGAAGGTGGCCGTGAAACGGGCGCTGATCGCCGCCGGCGGCATTATTGAAGAAGAGAGCTGAGGAAGAAGGGTAGACCATGAACCTCGCCACCAACTCCGACCGCACCGGTCCCCGGGCCTGCTGCGCGCGCCTGCGCTGGAAGGGGATGTTCATCGACGTCGACGCCGACGTCGAGGTGGCCAATGCCCGCGACGGCTTCTGCTGGTGCAGCCTGACCATGACCTGCCTGGGGCCCGACGGCAAGGTGGCGGACGAGGGGCGGTGCGGCGGGGAGCGGGGGTGCTTTGAGACGCTGTAGGCCTTCTCCGGGATTAGCCCCGCAAGGGGCGACGGCATGTAGCCTGGGGCGTCAGCCCCAGGAAAGGCGGGTTCAGGAAGCCCCCGAGCCCCGAGGGGGCGACGGCAGTTTTTTTCGAGGTGCTGATCCGTCGCCCCTTCGGGGCTCAGAGGTTAGGTCTGGCGCTTTTCCTGGGGCTCACGCCCCAGGCTACATGCCTTGGCTCCTTCGGAGCCTCCGAAAAGATCGCCTGGGGAACCGGTTGGGCTTGGGCCTGGTTCTCCTCTTCCTCCTCGCCCCCCTCCCCGCCCTCGCGCAGGCGCCTCCGTCCCCGCCCGTCCCCCAATCGGCCGCCGCGCAGGACACCCCCGAGGCGAACAAGGTCGTGGTGCGCCACTATCTCCAGATCCTGAGTGGCGGGGCGCTCGACGAGCTCGACCAGGTGATCGGCACCGATTTCGTGGATCGCACGCCGGGGACGACCGCGGGCGTCCAAGGCCCCGAGGCCATCCGCGCGTCGCAGCGGCGCGCCCGCGAGCTGTTCCAGGACATCCGCTACTCCGTCGCCGACGTGCTGGCCGAGGGGGACCGCGTGGCCGCTCGGTACACGGTCCGCGCGACGCAGAAGGGGGGCGGCAAGTCCGTCGAGGTCCTGGGGGTCACCCTCTTCCGGCTCGCCGGCGGGAAGATCCGCGAGACCTGGATCGTCAACGACCAGATCGAGCTCTTCCGCCAGCTCGGCTTCACCCTGCGCCCCCCGGACGCGCCGAAGCCCGCCACGCCGCCCAGGCCCTGACGCGCCTTTCAGCCAGCGCTGAAGTCTCTCCTTGGGGTCCTCTTGGACCGTCGCGAGCGGATAAATCTGCTCTGCGCGTCTGAAAGACGGCACGCTTTGAGGGAAGAAGTGCCACTCTTCAAGGTAGGTGGGAGGACGGCGGCCAGGGAGGCCGTCAGGTGCCAGCCCGCCGAGGAGAGGAAATCTTCATGTCTCGCAAACTGCGCTCGACCGCCGTCGCCCTTGTCTTCGCCAGCCTGCTCGTCCCCGCCGCCTTCGCCCAGAATCGCCCCAGCCGTCCGGCGCCGGTTCGGATGGTGGGCGTCTGGGAGTGGCTGGTAGGCATGTTCGTGCCGACGGTCTCCACAGTGGGGACTTCAGGGAAGGGGATCATGGCCAAGGAGGGGAGCAGCATGGATCCGAACGGGGGAATCATTTTCGGCTCCGGCTCCTCGTTTTCGACAACGGATGCCGGCAGTCAAATGGACCCGAACGGCATCAAGTAGCTCCAAGCGGTTCTTCGGGCGCCGGCGTCTTCGGCTGGCGCCTTTTTTTCTCTTGCTGGGGTTGTCACAATTCCTCGGTCTGCGGCAACTATCTTCTAGAGGCGGAACCTGACCGCGCTCATCCACCGAGAGAGGAGACGGGCCGTTGAAGATCCACCCCAACGATTTTCTGCTGGAGGAATTTCTGCTGTCGCTGTCGAGGGAGCGTTTGGAGTTGTTGGATCACCTCACCCGCTGCGCGACCTGCCGCCGCCGGTTTCAAGGGATGCTGCGCCACCGCACGGGTCCGGTCGCGAGGAAACTTGCCGAGATCCTGCACTGGCCCGGAACCACGGCCACCTACGGCCACGCGTTCAAGGGGAACGATCCGCTGGTTCAGAAGCGGGAGCATGCCTTGTCCGGAGAGCGGGTCGAGGCGCCGGCCCTCTTCGTCGAGTTGACGAGGATGACCTCCCCCGAGCAGCGGAGCTTTCTGCTGGAGAATTCACCCCGGTTTCATACTTGGGGTGTCTTCGAGCTGACCATCGAGAGGAGCTTGGAAACGAGCCTGCAAAATCCGCTGCAAGGAGAAGATCTGGGTCTGCTGGCGGTCCGGCTGGCAGAATCCTTGAACTCCGATCTCTATGGAACCGACCTCATTGAAGATTTGAAGGCCCGAGCTTGGAGTTATGTTGCTAATGCGCGCCGCCTGAGGTCAGATCTTCGAGGGGCCGAAGAAGCTTTCGCCTACGCTCATGAAGCCATTCAGAGAGGCACGAAGGATCCTCTGGAACGTGCGGCCTTGCTGGACCTCGAGGGGTCTCTTCGGAGAGACCAGCAACAGTTCGATGAAGCCCGAAGGCTTTTCCGTCGCGCGATCACGGTGTTCCTGCAAAATGACCAGAAACACAAAGCTGGCAGGTCGATGGTGAGTCTTGCGACCGTTCATCATTTCGCCGGGAACCTTTCCGAAGCCATCCCTCTTCTGTACCAGGCGCTCGACTTCATCGATCCCGAACAGGAACCGCGCCTGCTGCTGTGCGCTCGTCATAACCTGATCGACGACCTCGCCGAGTCCCACCGCTACCTGGAGGCGCAGACGCTCTATCGCTCGACCCGGTCTCTCTATCGAAGCTTCCCGGACGCCTGGTCGCAGAACCGCAGGAAGTGGGTCAAGGGGAAGATCTCCCGTGGCCTTGGGCAGGCCGATCAGGCCGAGTCGCTCTTCCTGGCCGCCCGCGACGGCTTCATCGGCGAGGGGATTCCCTATGACACCGCCCTCGTTTCGCTGGAGCTGGCGACTCTCTACGCCGCACAGGGGAGGACGGCGGACCTGAAGCGGCTCGCCGGCGAGATGGTGCCGATCTTCTCCTCGCTGAACATCCACCGCGAGGCGCTGGCGGCGCTCGCCTACCTCAAGCAGGCCCTGGAGGCGGAACGGGCGAGCGTGGAGCTGGTCTCCGGGGTGGCGGCGTACCTGCGGCGGGCGCAGCACGATCCGGCGTTGCGGTTTCAGGAGGTGGGGGAGTGAGCGGGCGGGACGGCTCGACCCGACTCCTCGGACGGTGAGGCCATTCGGTTATACTCTGATCCGGAAGAACGCCCGATGAAAATCGACAAGCAAGAGCTCCACAAGATCGTCGAGGATCTCCCTGAGCCCATTGACATGGATGAGGTGCTCTACCGGCTCTACCTCCGAGAGAAGCTGGATGCGGCGGAGGAGGACGTTCGGGAGGGGCGGCTCGTCTCTCATGAAGATGTCGTGGCGGAGACCTCGAAGTGGTTCGCAAAATAGTCTGGACTGTAAGGGCTCTCGCGGACCTCAGAGAAATTCACGACTACATCGCCAGAGACTCGAGACGCTATGCCCAGATCCAGGTCGAGCGTCTTCAAGATTCGGCTCTGAAACTCTCCCGCTTCCCAGAGGTCGGTAGAGTCGTTCCGGAATTCCCGCGCGGGCCTTGGAGGGAGATCCTGTCGGGGAATTACCGGCTCATCTATAGGGTGGTTGCTGGCGAGCCACGGCTCCTGGTCCTGGCAGTAGTCCATGGCCACCGGTTATTGAAGAAGTCGTTGATCGCCCCAGATTGAGCCGGGATCATTCTGGTCCACAATAGACCCCCTCAGGTTCACCATTCTCCAACCTGGAGGGGTCTCGATGCTCCCAGTCCGCCGCCGTTTCTTCGCCGCTGTCGCAGCCGTCCTGCTGTCCGGCCTTCCAATCGCCGCGCAAGGTCCGAAGGTCACCCTGGAAGGCCTGCTCAGCGCGCCGTTTCCGGAGGAGCTGCTGGCTTCGCCGAGCGGCGCGAAGCTGGCCTGGATCACGGATGCCAAGGGGGCCCGCAACGTCTGGGTGGCCGAGCCGCAGGAATACCGGGGGCGGCAGGTCACCAGCTACACGCAGGACGACGGCCAGGGGATCGCCGGCCTCGAATGGACGCCGGACGCCAAGTCGCTGATCTACGTGCGCGGCGGCGCTCCGAACCGTCAGGGGGAGGCGCCGAACCCCACCAGCGATCCGGCGGGCGCCGAGCAGGCGATCTGGCGGGTCTCGCTGGACGGCGGCGGGCCGGTGCGGATCGGCCCAGGGAGCGGCGTGGCGGTATCGCCGAAAGGGGACGGCATCGCGTTCAGCCGCCAGGGGCATGTGATCTGGATGTCCTTCGCGGCCAAGGCCGAGCCAGTCACCTGGGTGCAGACGCGGGGAGCCTGCCGGCAGCTCCACTTCTCGCCGGACGGCTCGAAGCTCGCCTTCGTCAGCCTGCGCGGGGATCACAGCTTCGTGGGGATCTACGACCTCGCGGCCAAGACGGTGCGCTGGCTCGATCCGACCGTGGACGGCGACGGCGAGCCCGTCTGGTCGCCGGACGGCACGAAGGTGGCGTTCGTCCGCGTCCCGACCTCCTCGAAGGTGACGCTCTTCTACGCGACTCCCAGCGCCGCCGATCCCTGGTCGATCCTGGTGGCGGACGCCGCGACGGGCGCGACGAAGACCGTCTGGCGCGCCGAGCCGGGGCCGGGGAGCGCCTTCGGCGAGGGGATCGTGGCGGCGAACCAGCTCCTCTGGGCGGCGGGCGACCGCCTCGTCTTCCCCTGGGAGCGTGACGGCTGGCTGCACCTGTACTCGATTCCGGCTACCGGAGGCGCGCCGGTACTGTTGACGCCGGGCGAATTCGAGGTCGAGACGGTCAATCTGACTCCCGACCGCCGGGAGCTGCTGTTCAGCTCGAACCAGGGCGATATCGACCGCCGCCATCTCTGGAAGGTCGACGCCGCGGGGGGCCGGCCAGCCGCGCTGACCCAGGGGAAAGGGATCGAGTGGCTGCCGGTGATGACGAGCGACGGCAAGGCGCTCGCCTATCTCAGCTCCGGAGCGCGCAAGGCGGCGCGGCCGATGATTGAAATCGGGGGTGGCGCGGCGAAGGAGCTGGCGCCGGGGACGGTCCCCGCCGAAGTGGCCGAGAGCGCGCTGGTCGAGCCGGAGCCGGTGATCTTCACCGCCGCGGACGGCCTGCGCATCCACGGCCAGCTTTTCCTGCCTCCGGGATCGAAAAACGGCGATCGCCATCCGGCTCTGCTTTTCTTCCACGGCGGCTCGCACCGGCAGATGCTGCTCGGCTGGCACTACATCGAGTACTACAACCACGCCTACGCCATGAACCAGTACCTGGCGAGCCGGGGGTACGTGGTGCTCTCGGTGAACTACCGGTCTGGGATCGGCTATGGCTTGAATTTCCGCGAGGCGCCGACGCAGGGGGCGGGCGGGGCGAGCGAGTTCAACGACGTCCTGGGCGCGGGGCTCTACTTGAAGGGCCGGTCGGACGTCGATCCGACGCGGATCGGCCTCTGGGGCGGCTCCTACGGCGGCTTCCTGACCGCGCTCGGCCTCGCCCGCGCCTCGAACCTGTTCGCGGCCGGAGTGGACCTCCATGGCGTCCACGACTGGAACGAGGGGATCCGGATCTTCATGCCGGACTACCACCCGACCCCCGAGCAGGAACGGCTGGCCTTCGAATCGTCGCCGGTCGCCTGGCTCGACGGCTGGCGCTCGCCGGTGCTGCTGATCCACGGCGACGACGACCGCAACGTCTTCTTCAGCCAGACGGTGAAGCTGGTCGAGGCGCTGCGGGAACGGAAGGTGCACGTGGAGCAGCTCGTGCTGCCGGACGAGATCCACGGCTTCCTGCGGACCGCGAGCTGGCTGGCGGAGTATCATGCGACGGTGGAGTTTTTCGACCGCGAGATGAAAGGTCGATCCGCTCCCCAGGAGGAGCCTTGAAGAACGCGCCCCCAGGCCTCTATCCGATCCGCGGCGTGATGAACGTCTGCCATCTCCTGG
>DASWQX010000523.1:0-8917 GCA_036403495.1 Thermoanaerobaculia bacterium | reverse complement strand
GGAGCACGTCCCCCTCGGCCTTCACCGTGGACAGACGAGCAGCCTGCTGCTTGGAGGTCTCCAGCGTGACGATCTAGAGCACCAGGTCGGCGCGCTAGATCGCCGGATAGCTCACCTCGGCCGTGGCCACCAGCGCCTCGGCGGCGGGCAGGGGCGGGAACTTCAGCTCCGGCGCCGCCACCCGCAGGGAGGCACCCACGGGCTCGTCCAGCCCGAGGTCCAGGCGCAGCCGGCTGGCCGCCAGGTCGCGGCTCTGGGACGCCGCGGCGAGGGCCCGCTCGGCCGCCTTCTGGTCGGTTTCGGCGCGCAGCACGTTGACCCGCGTCTGCTCGCCCGCCTCGAAGAAGGCCTGCGCCTGGCTCTTCCGGCGCTGGGCGAGCTCCAGGTTCTTCTGCTCGACGCCGATCAGGGATTCTCCCTGGACGATCCCGAGGTAGTCCGACGCCGTCGCCAGCAGGACCATGTCCTCGGTCGACCGCAGGACGGCCTCGCCGCTGGCGATCCCCAGGCGCCCCTGGTTGAGCGCCATGGTCTCGCGGCGGCCGGCGTAGATCGGCTGGCTGAGGTTGATGCGGGCGCTCCAGTCGTTCCGCGGCAGGATGACCGCGCGGAAGCCGTTGACGTCGAAGGCCACCTCGTTGCTGTTGCGGGTCGCCGCGGTATCGAGGTCGAGGTGCGGCAGGATCCCGGCGCGGATCTGGCGCACCTGCGCCTGGGAGGCGGCGATCTGCGAGCGCCCCGTGGCCGCGCTCGCGTTGGCCTCCAGGGCCCTGCGGAGCGCCTGCTGCAACGTCAGCGTCGGTGTCTGCGTCGGGGGTTGAGCGGGCTCTTCGGCGCGGACCACGATGGGTACGAAGATCGACAGCGAGAGGGCGATCGCCCCGGCTCCCTGAAGACGGGCGCGCCTCTCGCGGTGCTTGGTGGATGTCATCAGAGTTTCACCTCTCGGCCTTTCCATGCGGTCTCAAGGGTATGGAGCGGCCGGCCTGGACTCCATTCGCCGAACGGCGGATTTTCGCGGCGTATCGCTCCGGCTGATAACTTACGTCGGAATGCCGCCGAAGTTTTCCGGGAGTGGCGCAGCGCCGCGCCGCCCGGGCATAAATGCCCGGGCTACAGTGGAAACGAGAAGCCGGCTGAAGCCGGCTCGACACGCGGCCGGAGGGATTGAGCCTCCTTCAGGAGGCTTCTTGGTTCAAGCGTAGCCCGGGCATTTATGCCCGGGCGTCGGAGGCGCCGGGAGCCCAAACGGAGCCACTCCCAAGTTTTCCGGAAAACTTGGCGCCTCCCTATTCGTTCCGGTAGGATCGGACCACCCCAAGGAGACCGGCCATGCGTCTGCAACGTCATCTGCAACGTCAGAAGATCGTCACCCTCCTCACGGCGGCGGCCTTGGTGCTCGCCGGGGCCACCGTCGAGGCCGCCGCCGAAGCCCCGCCCACCTACGACAACCTCTTTCAGCAGGCCTCCGCCGCCTACGGCGGCAGCGATCCCGCCCGCTGTGTCGAGCTGTTCAAGACCGCGGCGAACGCCGCCGTCCGCGACGGCCAGGCGGCGCGGTCCTATTTCGCCGCCGCGGCCTGCGCGACCGCCGGCGGCGACAAGGACGCGGCGTTCGCCCTGCTCGGCCGCGCGGCGGAGAAGGGGTATCGCGACGTCGACCGCGCGACCGGGAACCCCAAGCTCGAGCCCCTGCGTCAGGACCCGCGGTGGAAAGGCTTCCTCGACGGCGTCAAGGCGCGGGACGCCGCCCGGCAGGCCAAGGACAACGCCGAGCTGACCCGCATCTGCGACGAGGACCAGAAGGACCGCCAGGCGGAGGATCCGGGCAAGGTCGACTGGAGCGTGGTGGCGAAGCGGGATGCCGAGCGCCTCAAGCGCACCAAGGAGATCGCCGCGCAGGGCGGGCTCAAGGTGGCCGACGACTACTTCCGTGCCGCCCTCGTCCTCCAGCACAGCCCCGAGACCGCCGACTACGAGCAGGCCCACCTGTGGTGCCTCAAGGCCGTCGAGCTCGATCCCGACCTCCCCGACGCTCGCTGGCTCGCCGCCGCCACCGAGGACCGCTACCGGATGAGCCAGGGCAAGCCGCAGCTCTACGGCACCCAGTTCAAGAAGGACAAAGAGGACGGTCCCTGGTACCTATGGCAGGTCGACCCCTCGATCACCGACGACGAGCGCGCGAAGTGGGACGTTCCGCCTCTGGCCAGCGCCAAAGCGCATGTCGAGGAGCTGAACGGCGGCAAGCCTCAGCCGCACTGAGAAGCCTGACCCGTGGGTCGCGGTTGTCGTCAATCGATCTCGAACGCCACGAACGTCAGCAGCCCCTGGCGCTCGATCTGCACCACGATGGGGTCGCCGTCCTTCATGCCGGCGACCGCCTTGCGGAGCTCGGCGAGCGAATGGACGGGAGTGCGATTGACGGCGTGGATCACGTCGCCGGACTGGAAGCGGTCGCCCGGCGGGCTGGCGTCGGCCGACATCGCCGCCACCAGCACGCCGCCGTCGCCGTGGGCCGAGTGGAGCGCCTCCGCCAGCTTGTCGTCGATGTCCACGCCCAGGATGTCGAGCTCGGGCACCAGGTTCTTGTCCGGCCGCACCACGTCGAGCGCCCGCGTCGGGTCCTCCGGCCTCTCATGCACGGGGACGCTGATCTTGAGTGGCCGGTCGTCGCGCACGATCTCGAGCTCGGCGTTGGAGCCGACCGCGAGCGGGTACAGGTTGAGCGCGAACTGACGGACGTCCGTCACCCGCTGGCCGCCGATTCTCAGGATCACGTCGCCGACCCGCACGTCCGCTTTCACCGCCGGGCCCGTGGGATCGAGATCGGAGACGATCACCCCCCAGGGCTGGGCCAGCTTGAGCGCCGCCGCCATCACCGGGTCCACAGTCTCCACCTGCACGCCGATCACCGTGCGGCGCACCCGGCCGTTGGCGCGCAACTGATCGGTGATGTAGCGCACGGTATTGCTGGGGATGGCGAATCCGACCCCCTCGCTGCCGCCGGACTGGGTGAAGATCAGCGTGTTGATGCCGACCACCCGCCCGCCGGTGTCGACCAGCGGGCCGCCCGAGTTTCCCGGGTTGATCGGCGCGTCGGTCTGCACGTACCAGGGCACGTCGTCGGCCGCGAGCTGCCGCGCGACGGTGCTCACGACCCCCATCGTCACGGTGTTGCCGAGGCCGAGCGGCGATCCGAACGCCATCACGAGCTGGCCCTGGCGGAGCCCGTTGGAATCCCCGAGCTCCAGCGGCCGCAGGCCGTGCGCCGCGATCCTGATCAGTGCGAGATCGGTTTCCGTGTCGATGCCGACCACCTGGGCGTCGAGCTTGGCGCCCTCCGCCACCGGCAGCGTCGGACCGCCGGCCTCGCTCGCCGCGGGAGCCGGGATCAGCACCTGGATCCGGGTCGCGCGATCGATCACGTGCGCGTTGGTGATGATCAGGCCGTCGGCGTCGATGATGGTTCCGGAGGCGGTGCCCTGGCGCTTGGTCAATACGCTCGAGGCGCCCCGCCCCGCCGCATAGCCGTTGACGAAGATCTCGACCACCGACGGATTGACGTCCCGCGCGATCTGCTCGAACGAGCCGCTTACCGCTTCGAGCACGTTCGCCGTTCGCGGCGTTGCCGTGGCGCTCCACGCCGCCGCGGCTGGAAGGAAGAGGAGGAGACCTATCGCTGCCTTTTGGATCATTTTCGCTCCGTAATCTCGAATGCGCAGGCTGTGAACAAAGTCAGACGCTCATCGGTGCCAGAATGGTTGTCGGGTGGCGCCCAGGTCAGACGATGCACGGGATGTACCACGCGGCGGAAGCCGGTCCTTTCGCAGGCGGAGGTCGGGCCGGAGGCGCGGAACAGCTTGCCGGACCCGCCGTTCTGGCGTACCAGCGGACCGCCACCAGGAGGGATTCCAGGTAGAATTCCAGCGAGGAGCCCTCAGCCATGTCCGGATCCACCCCGATTCTTCCCCCGACCCATCCCTACAGCGTCCACCCCAGCGTCGCCTACATGCGGAACTGGATCGACACCCTGCCGAAGAAGACCGGCCGGTCGCTCGACGAGTGGCTCGGGCTGATCGCGGAGCAGGCGCCGGCGGGCGCGCGGAGCGAGAAGGAGCGGACCACCTGGCTCAAGGCCGAGCACGGCCTGGGCACGAACTCCGCGACGTGGATCGCCGCCAGATCCCTCGGCGTGGCCGACGAGGATGGTGATCCGGAGGGCTATCTCCGCCGCGCCGTCGACTTCGTGGAGGCGATGTACGCCGGCAAAGCGACGTTGCGGCCGATCTACGAGGAGCTGCTGAAGCTCGGCCTGTCCATGGGTCCGGACGTCAAGGCCTGCCCCTGCGCGACCATGGTTCCCCTCTACCGCAACCACGTCTTTGCCCAGATCAAGCCGACCACGAAGACGCGCATCGACCTCGGCTTCGCCTTGAGGGACACCCTTGTCACCGGCCGCCTGATCGACACCGGCGGCTTCGCCAAGAAGGACCGCATCACCCACCGCATCCCGATCGCCAGCCTCGGGGAGATCGACGGCGAGGTCCGGCGCTGGCTGAAGACGGCCTACGAGATGGACGCGTGACGATCCCCGGCGGCCAGGACAGGGAAATCTACGGAGGTACGACCCGGCCTGCCGGGGATGGGGGTCTCCCGGCGGGGAGAGGGGTCTCCCCGGCAGGGAGAGGGGTCTCCCCAGCGGGGAGAGGGGTCTCCCCAGTGGGGAGAGGGGTCTCCCCAGTGGGGAAAGGGGTCTCCCCAGCGGGGAAAGGGGTTTCCCCAGCGGGGAGAGGGGGCTCCACGGCAGGGAGAGGAGTTTACCAAGCGGGGGAAGGGTCTCCCAAGCAGGGGAATGGGGTCTCCAAGCGGGATGGGGGAGGCCTCCTGCAGTGACTGCGGGTGGTCTATGAGATTGACGCGTAAAGGTAAGATCCAGAGATGATCACGAAGGTCAGGACTCGTTACTTCAAGCAGTTCACAGAGCAAGAGTTCGATCTTGCCGATCACGTGATTCTGGCCGGCCCCAACAATTCCGGTAAGACGACCCTGCTCCAGGCGATCACCATCTGGTACCTGGCTCTCCAGAAATGGCGGGAGTGGCAAAGGCATCAGAGAAGATTCAAGCCCCTGCCGGTTGAGGTTCAATTGACCCGCAAGGAGTTCACCGCTTTGCCACTGCGGGAGATGAACGACCTTTGGACGGACACCTTGACCGGGCTGCGGGTGTTGACCATTGAGGTCGAGGGCGTGACGGCGCAGGGTCCTTGGCGTTTGGCGTTTGAATTTCGCTATCAAAACGCTGAGCTTGTCTACGTTAAGCCCTCGCCGACGCATGTTGACCAGCTACCGCGGATCACCGAGGATTTTTCGGTAATTCATATCCCTCCCTTTTCCGGGATTGGTGCCGAGGAGACGAGGTACGATCGTCCCTATCAGGATCTGCTGATTGGACAAGGCAAGGCCGGCGACATCCTGCGGAACCTTCTGTTGGAGGTTTACGAGAGCGAGGACAAGGCTGAGTGGAAGAGTCTTTGCGCGCGCATCGAAGAAATCTTCGGCTATCAGCTTCAGCCCCCCAGGTATGGCGGTGCCCCGTTCATCGTCTGCGAATACCTGCGAGGCATCCCGAGGAGCGCGGACGGGGGCGAGTTTCCGGAATTGGATATCGCCAGCGCGGGAAGCGGCTTTCATCAGGTGCTTCTATTGCTAGGGTTCTTTTCCGCCAGGCCTTCGACGGTCCTGTTGCTGGACGAGCCGGATGCCCACCTCCACGTCATCCTGCAAAAGCAGGTTTACGACCTGCTGAGGAGCATTGCCTCCCGTCGTCGGTGCCAGCTCGTTATCGCGACACATTCGGAAGTCTTGATCGATGGCACCAACCCCAGTCAGATCATGTCGTTTTTCAAGCATCCTCACCTCCTGTTGTCCGATACGGACAAGGATCAGGTCCGCGAGGCGCTCAAGCGGTTGACGGCACTGGACATTCTCCTCGCGGAACAATCATCGGGTATCCTGTATGTGGAAGGCGAAACAGACTTCAATCTTCTACGGACCTGGGCTCGCGTCCTGACGCATCCTTTGTCCGTCTGGTTCATCAGAAGTCCGTTCTGGCACAGCAATCAGGGGCGGAATCCACGCGAGGCCAAAGGGCATTTCTTCGCTCTCCGTGCGGCGAGTCATGCATTGACCGGCATCCTTCTCCTGGATGGAGACAATCGAAGGCTGCCGGACCGGGAGATCATCGCAGAAGGTCTGGCGGTGGAGCGCTGGGAGCGCTATGAGGCGGAAAGCTATCTGATGCATCCGGAGGCCCTGGTACGTTTTGTCGTCTCCCGGGGGACCCCGCTCATGGGCGAAGACGCCCGGAGATTCCTGCAAGATCAACTGCCCCCCGCGGTCTATCGCGACCCCCTGGGACATCACGATTTTTGGGTCAACACGCCTGCCAGTAAGACTCTGCTGCCCAGACTGTTCCACGCCGTGCAACTCCCGGTAAGCAAGGAGGAGTACTACCTGATCGCGGAGCAGATGCTGCCGGAGGAAATCCCCGTAGAAGTGAGGAGCAAGCTAGACAGGATGGCTGAGCTGTTCGGGCTAGGGCGCCATCCTGCGGTCGAGTCGTCATGACCCTCGACGAGCTCGGCTGGAACGACTTCTTCGCGGCGGCCTTCGCGCCGTACGCGGAGCAGGGGCTCGTCCCCGCGCGGGTGACCGCCCAGAAGGGGCTCAACCAGGTCTCGACGGGCGGCGAGGAGCACTACGCCGACCTCTCCGGCAAGCTCCGGCACGAGCTGAAGGGGCCCGCCAGCCTCGGCCATCCGGCGGTGGGGGACTGGGTGGCGCTGCGGCCGCCGACCGGCGAGGGGAGGGCGATGATCCACGCCATCCTGCCGCGCAAGTCGAGGTTCTCCCGCAAGAGCGCCGGCCAGAAGACCGAGGAGCAGGTGGTGGCGGCCAACGTCGACACCATCTTCCTGGTCTCCGGCCTCGACGGCGACTTCAATCCGCGCCGCATCGAGCGCTACCTCACCGCCGCCTGGGACAGCGGCGCCCAGCCGGTCGTCGTGCTCAACAAGCTCGACCGCTGCGAGGATCCCGAGGGGTGCCTGCTGGAGACGCAGGCTGTGGCGATGGGCGTGCCCGTGCACCGGGTGAGCGCCCGCACCGGCGAGGGGTGCGAAGCGCTCGCTTCCTACATCGTTCCGGGACGGACCGTGGGCTTCCTCGGCTCCTCGGGCGTCGGCAAGTCTACCCTCATCAACCGCCTCCTCGGCCGCGAGGCTCAGGCCACGGGCGAGGTCCGCGAGGGGGACGACAAGGGCCGCCACACCACCACCCACCGCGAGCTCTTCCTGGCGCCCACCGGCGGCCTCCTCGTCGACACCCCGGGCCTGCGCGAGATCCAGCTCTGGGAAGGGGAGGTAGGGATCGAATCGGTCTTCCCGGAGATCGAGGAGCTGGCGGCGGACTGCCGCTTCGGCGACTGCGAGCACCAGGGAGAGCCCGGCTGCGCCGTCGAGGCGGCGGTGGCCGCCGGCACGCTGCCGGCAGACCGGCTGGAGAGCTACCACAAGCTCGGCCGCGAGCAGCACCATCTCCACATCCGCCAGGACGAGCTGGCACGCCTCCAGGAGAAGAAGCGCAACAAGGTCATCCACAAGGCGCAGCGCGAAGGCTATCGCCTGCGGCCCAAGGGGTAGACGTCCCCCACCCCGCAAAGTTGAATGGTGCGCACAGCGCACCCTACGAGCATCACCGCTTCAACCGGGCCCCCCTCTCCCGGCGGCGGGAGGGCGGTGGGAGAGGGGCCGGGGGTGAGGCTTCGGGGTGGGGGCGCGCAGGGACCGAGGGTGAGGTCGCGAAGGGGGCGCCGCGAAGGGGGCGCCACCCGCGACATTTCCTTGACAACCCTGCGGAGCCGCTGTTACGGTACGCGACTGTAAACGCTTACATCGCGCCGAGGACAGCCGTCCGGGAGCCGCCGTGCACAAATTTCCTGCTCTGCCAGCCATCGCCGGAACGCGGCGATGAGCGCCTCGATCAAGGAGGTCGCCCTCAAGGCGGGGGTGTCGATCGCCACCGTCTCGCGGGTGCTCAACAGCACCGGGCCGGTCGCGGCGGAGACCCGCCGGCGCATCCTGGACGCCATCGAGGGGCTGCGCTACGTCCCCCATGGCGCGGCGCGGAGCCTGATCACCAATCAGACGGACACCATCGGCGTGCTTCTGCCGGACCTCTACGGCGAGTTCTTCTCCGAAGTCATCCGGGGGATCGACGCGGCGGCGCGCCGCCGCGGCTATCACGTGCTGATCTCCGGCTTCCACAGCGACCGCGCCGAGATCGAGGCCGTGCTGCGCGCCCTGCGCGGCCGGGTGGACGGGCTGATCGTGCTCTCCCCCGACGTCGACGCGCAGGGCCTGCGGCGCAACCTCCCGGAGACGCTCCCCGTGGTGCTGCTCAACACCCCGGTGGAGGGCCGGCTGGAGGGCGCCGCCTTCGATGCCATCAACCTCGACAACCACGGCGGCGCCTTCGCCATGGTGCGGCACCTGGCGGCTTTGAGCCACCGGCGCATCGCCCTGATCCGCGGACCGGAGGGGAACGCCGACGCGCGGGAGCGCCTGCGCGGCTACCGCGACGCCCTCCGCTCGCTGGGGGTCGCGCCGGCGGACGCACTGGAGCTCAGCGGCGATTTCAGCGAGGAGTCGGGCTACCAGGCGGGACGGCGGCTGCTGACCCTGAAGCCGCGGCCGACGGCGGTGTTCGCCGCCAACGATGCCATGGCCATCGGCGCGATCGAGGCCCTCGAGCAGCGCGGTCTGTCGTGTCCCGGCGACGTGTCGATCGTCGGCTATGACGACATGCCGCTCGTGGCCCACATGACGCCACCGCTCACGACGATCTCGTTGCCGGCTGA